>JBKJHW010000119.1:0-18922 GCA_046598935.1 Vicinamibacterales bacterium
CGACGCGACGGTCGGCCAGGGCAAGGTGTACCTCTTCGCGCCCCAGGTTCTGTTCCGTGCGCAGCCGCACGGCACGTTCAAGTTCGTGTTCAACGGGATGTTCCTCGCCGGGGCCAAATAGCCCGGCGAGAGTTCCAGAGTTTAAGAGTCCCAGAGTAAGAGTTCCAACGTTCCCGGGTTTCAAGGTCCGCACTCTGGGACGCTGGAACTCGGGAACTCTTACGTTGGAACCCCGGCACTGTGGCACTCTGACTAGCGTGGAATCGTGGATTTACCCGGAGGAACTGCTCGCAGCGCTTCTCGGCCATGGCGTGGCGCCGCGGCCCGACACGGAGCCGCGTTTTGTGCGCGACTACGTCAGCGACCTCTATCGATTCGAAATCCGCCGCCTCAAACAGCGGCGCGCCGACAGCATCGTTCGGAAAGAGGACTACGTCGATCGAGTGATTGCCCTGAGGAAGCAGTACTGGGTGTTGACCTTGGAACCCTCAGCCTGGGAGCGGATCTGCTCAGCCTAGTCGCTCCGGTTCCCAGCGCATGCCGATGCTGAGAATGCGTTGGAGCAGCGCCGGGTAATCCACGCCGGCGCGTTCGGCGGCGTCGGCGAAATCTTCTTTCCACGCGATCTGCGGATTTGGATTGGCCTCGAGCACGTACATCGTGCCCTTCGTATCCATGCGCAGGTCGATGCGGGCGTAGCCGCTCAGGTACAGGGTCTGGTAGACGCGCCGGCCTAAGTGCGCGACCTTCTCTTCAATGTCTGGTGGTAAGTCCGCGCCGCCGGTCGAGATGCCCATGCGCTTCTGGTATTTCGAATTCCATTTCACCCGCTCGGTCGCGATGCGGTGCTGATCGTCGGGCATCTTCGAAAATTTCATTTCCCACGTCGGGAAGACCTGGAGCCGCTGGTTGCCGAGCACCGCCACGTACAATTCGCGGCCCTCGATGTACTGCTCGATGATCGCGTCGGTTTTCACGGATTCGTGGATGAACTGCACGCGCTCTTTGAGCTTGGTCTCGTCTTCGATCACCGATGCCTGCGAAATGCCGATCGACGCTTCCTGCGTGAGCGACTTCACAATGACCGGGTACTGAAACCGGGCGGGCAGCCTGGGCTTGCGGCCCATGCGGACGACGGAGAACTCCGGCACCTGGATCCGGTGGTAGTGGAGCAGCTTCTTCGACAGCGCCTTGTCGCGGGCGAGCAGCATCCCGCGCGGATTGCAGCCGGTATACGGCAGGCGGAGGAGCTCCAGATAGGCCACGACGTTCTGATCGAACGTCCCGACTTCATGAAAAGCCTCGAGCAGATTGAACGCGATATGCGGCTTGAATTCTTCGTTGGCCTGCTTGATGCCCGACAGGTCGTCTTTCACGCCGAGCACGTGCACGTCGTGTTCGAGCTTGTCGCGCACGGCCGTCAACACGTCGTGCTCGGTCCGCCACGGCGCGGTTTCCGGGTCTTGACCCGAAACGTCGGCCGGCGGCACGAGGTAGTCGTGCATCAGGATCAGTACTCTGAGCTTACGCACGCAGAAGAATTCTAACGCCTGAATGGGTCAAATGGAGGAACGAAGCGATCATCAGGCCCCGGAATTATTTCGCGAAGGTAGTACGCAAGGCCGCGCTCGCGTTTCCAATCGCCCGGATATCCGAGCGAGACTTCCTCGTACCGTGCGCCGAAACGCGCGAGTGTCGAACGAAGATGCAAGTGCCCGTTGATCACGACGCGCGCGCGAAAGCGGCGGCCCCAATCTTCTGTGCGCGTCGTGCCTGACCAGATCGAGAAGCGCGGGATCCGCGGCGGCCGCGCAACATCGTAGCGAAGCGGCCAGTGATTGATGAGGATGGTCTCGCTCGTTTCGGGCAGCGCCATCAGCTGCGCTTCCGTGGCGTCGCATCGCGCAGCGCACCACGCGTCGCGCGTGGGAAACGGCGCCGGGCTGAGCAGCGTCTCGTCGCTCGCGACCACGCCCGACTCGCGCGCCCACGCGACCGCCTGGTCGCGCGGCACCGACGAATCGCGAAAGCTGTAATCGAACAGCAGAAACATCGGGACGATGAAGAGGCCGGGATCGCCGGGCCAGCGCTGGTAGGGATCTTCGGGTGTGAGGACGCCGAAGCGGCGGCATTCGGCGACCAGTTCTTCGTAGCGGGCCACGCCCCGGGTGCGATCGGTTGCTGTCGCCGGGCACCAGAGATCGTGATTGCCTGGAGTCCAGACGAGCTGTCGAAAAATCGGCGCCAGCCGGTCGAGGGCGAATGTCAGGTGCTCGACGCGCTCGCCGAGGTCGCCCGCGATGATGAGCCAGTCCTCCGCGAAATCCAGCGGCCGCTCAGCCGCAAACTCAACAAATTCTTCGAGCGCCGCACGATTGTCTTTGCGGGAAAGGTGGAGGTCGCTGACCGCGAACAGCTTGCCCGCCGTAGCCTTGGCGGAGGAGGGTTTCATTCCGGCGCGAAGCGGCTCGTGGCGAAGCGTTGAAAGCGGATCTTGGGGGGAGCCGCGCCGTCGGCATCGCCACTCGTGTCCACTGCCACCGAAATAAGGTGGCGCGGGCCCGGCTGAGCGATGCGGAAAATCCAGCGGGTGTCGGCGCCGGCGAGCGATCCTGCGGGAAGGAACTTCGGTTCGCCGCCGTTCACGGTGAACGCGACATCGGCGAGGTGCACCGAGATCCCGAGCCCGCGGGCCTTGAGATACGCCTCTTTGAGTGTCCAGTAAACGAGGAATCGTTCCTTCCGGCCCTCTTCCGGCGCGGCGTCGATATCCGCAAGCTCGTCTTCCGAGCAGACGCGTCTGGCGACGTCGTGCGAGGAATCGGGACGATCGAGAAACTCGACGTCGACGCCGACGTCGCGGGATTTCGCAACCGCGCACGCGATCATGCCGTGGCTGTGCGCGAGGTTGAATCGAAACGGCGTATCGGGCGACCGAATCTCCGGCCGGCCGTGCGCGCCTTCGCTGAAACGCCAGTCGCCAGGCCGAACGCCGCTCGCTTCCGCAAGCATCGTCCGCGCCATGCCGCGGCCGATCAGAAACGCCGCGCGCGCTTCCATGTCCTTGTAGCTGTCGGCGCGAACAGTTTCTTCCGGCTGCAGCCAGGAGCGCAGTTGCGTCCATAGCGCCGTGTCCATCCCTCCGTCGTCGGCGCTGAACACAGCGACCAGCACGTCGTCTGACATTCCGATAGTATGTCCCGGGTCATGGGTTTGATTTGTTTGTTTCCCGGTCAAGGCTCGCAGACAAAGGGCATGGGCGCGGAACTGTTCGACCGGTATTCGGATTGGACAGCGGCGGCCGATCGCGTGCTTGGCTATTCGATTCGGGAACTGTGCGTCGACGACCCGCGCGGCGAGCTCGCCCTGACGCAATTCACACAACCAGCGCTGTTCGTCGTGAATGCGATGACGTATCGCGCGAAGCGCGACGATGGCCTCGGCGAGCCGGCGTATCTGGCCGGGCATAGTCTCGGCGAATACAACGCGCTGCTCGCCGCCGGATGTTTTGATTTTTCGACGGGCCTCACGATCGTCAAGGAACGCGGCCGCTTGATGAGCCTTGTCGGCGGCGGCGGGATGGCAGCCGTCGTGGGTCTCGAGCCGGGCCGGATTCGCGAGATTCTCGGCGCGTCGGCGGCCGGCCGGCTGGTGGACGTCGCCAATTTCAACACCTTCGATCAGACGGTGATCGCGGGCCCCAAGGACGCGCTCGACGCGGTGAAGCCCGGCTTCGAGCAAGCCGGTGTCCGCCTCTTCATCCCGCTCAACGTGAGCGCGCCGTTCCATTCGCGCTACATGCGCGAGCCGCAGAGCCAGTTCGGCGCGTTTCTAAAAGACTTTCAGTTTGCCGGCCCGTCGATCGATGTCATCGCGAACGTCAACGGCCGGCCCTACCACCACGATATGGTTCGCCAGATCCTCTCGGAACAGATCGGCAACTCAGTGCAATGGCTCGAAACCATTCAGTACCTGATGCGCCAGCGGGAGCCCGAGTTCGTCGAATGCGGGCCCGGCACTGTGCTGACGAAGATGCTCGCGCAAATCCGCAAGCGGCTGAAATAAGACATCGGGTGTCGTTTTCGTCGGTGTCGCGCGAAAACGACACCCGATGTCGTTTTACTTACCCCGGATGGTGATGCCGCCGTTGGTGGTTTCGAGGCGGATGTCGCCTCCGCCGCCGTTCAGTGTGGCGTCGAGTCGCCGGCGCGACTGTTCGGTGATGGCGAGCGCGAGGCCGTCGGTTTCGATGCCGCCATTCGACACCCGGGCGTTGATGCGCGCCTTCGCGTCCTTGGGGATCCTCACGACCACGCCGCCGTTCGTCGTCTCGGCGCTTACGCCTTCGGCCGGGATGCTGGCAAAGTCGAGCGACACTGCACCGTTCGTCGTCGACGCGTGGGTCGGGCCGCTGAGGCCGCTGGCTTTGACACTTCCGTTGGTCGTGTCGAGGCGAATCTCGCCGGTCATGTCGGTGATTTCAATCTCGCCGTTGGTGTTCGACAGGCGCAAGGTCGTGCCGCGCGGCGCACGCACATGGAACTTCACCTGCCGGTTGTTGCCGAACATACCGCCCACTGGAAACTTCGAGTCGATGATGATCGAGTCGCCGCTCACGGTCTCGCGGATTTCGATTTTCTCCGCAGCGTCCTTGGCTTCAGCCTCGGTCGCGGCTTTGGCAATGCGGACCGCGGTCACCGAAATCTGATCACCGTCGCCCGGTGAGACTTCGATCAGGCCGTTCGTGTTGCGAATCTCGAACGTGCCCCCCTTCGCGAGGGTGAATGACTTCTTCCATTCGCTCCGGGCCTCGGCCTTGTTGTCGATTGAGAGATTGCAACCGGCCAGGCTGACTCCCGCGGCGATCACGAGGAGGGCAGCGGCCAGGCGGCGCAGGCGAGCGGTGGACACGGTCATAGCCGGATGATACGGTGCCCCGCATGAAAAAGGTCCTGTTTGGCGCCGGCATCCTGTTGTTGCTCCTTTTAATTGGCGCGATCAGCATGGTCGGCTGGCAGGTCCTCCTCGGCCCCAAGACCCGCGAGGTCACCGCCCGAACCTTCGAGCCCACCGAGGCCCGTCGCGCCCGGGGCGAATACCTGGTCGAGAACGTCGTCGGCTGTTTTCACTGTCATAGCGACCCCGATCTCAACGACCCCGCGTTGCCGCCCAAGGCCGGCATGAAGGGCGCGGGTTGGCTGATGCCGATTCCCGAGTTGGGCAAAGTCGTGGCGCCCAATATCACCCCGGACGTCGAAACCGGCATCGGCGGATGGACCGACGACGAGATCGCGCGAGCGATCCAGGAAGGCGTGAACAAATCCGGCCAGGCGCTTTTCCCAGTCATGCCCTACATGAACTTCCGCGACATGGACGACGAGGATCTCGCGTCCATCGTCGTGTATCTCCGCACGGTGCCGGCCGTGAAAAACAAAATGGACCGCACCGAGCTGATCTTTCCGCTGAGTCTGCTCGTGAAGACGATGCCCGTGCCGCTCGCGTCGCATGAGCCGAGGCCTGCGGTGGTTCGTTCGACGCCGGCCGCGCGCGGCGAGTACATCGTGACGAAGCTATCCGGTTGCGGCGAGTGCCACACGCCGGCCGACGGGGGTGCGCCGCTCCCGGGCATGACGCTCGCCGGCGGCAGCGAGTTTCCGAACCTGCTCGACAACAACAAGCCGATTCACAGCCCGAACATCACGCCGGACCCGTCGGGCATCGCGCACTACGACGAAGCGCTGTTCATCCAGACGTTCCGCACCGGCCAGGTCGTGAGCCACACGATCAATCCGATCATGCCGATTCAGAACTATCGCGGCATGACGGACGGTGATCTCAAGGACATCTTCGCGTATCTGCAGACCGTGCAGAAGGTGCAGCACCGCGTGAGCAATACCGACCCGCCGACCGCGTGCGCGGTGTGCGGTCAATCGCACGGGCTGGGCAATCTCAACAAAGCGCCTGCTAAGTAAGGTTCGTTAACTCGTTCCGAATATCCCAGAGCGCCGGGAAGTAGCGCACGTCGATGCGCTTGGCGAGGACTTCGACGGGCGTGCCCTGCGTGCCGATCACGTGCCCGCCGATGATGCGCTCGACCATCTTCAGATGCAGGCCGCGCCAGAAGATCAGGCGTTCGTCCCAGTCGAGCAGCCGCTCCGCGATGAGGTAGAGATCTTCATGCGCGGTCGTGTCCTGGTAGAGCGCGAGCAGCGTCACGCCGCGGCGCTGCAGCAGCTCGGTGAACGCGATGCCGAGCTTCGGCGAGAGCTCATGCGTTTTCCGGAAGCCCGGCGAATCGAATCCGCTGCCGTGGCCGAGCGACTGGCGCACGGACCGATAATCCCACGGCGAGATGTGCGCGAGCTGGCGGGTGTTCCGGTTGACGATCTCGAGCGCGTCCACGGCGCGCCGCATCAGCCGGATCGCGCCGACCACGTCGTCGTCGCCGATGCGCGACGTCGCCGTCGCGATCTCTTCGCTCGCGAGTTTCAGCCACAGCTCGGACGTCTGGTGAATGGTCTGGAAGAGCAGCTCGTCGCGGTGGCGCCATTCCGACGAGGTGCGCTGGAGCGACAGGAGCTCGTCGGTCCGCAGGTAACGCTCGTAGTCGGTGCCGCCGGAGCCCGGCAGGATGGGGTCGTTCAAGGACATAGGCCCAATGCTACTCTTCAACATTCTTTACGACCCAAGCTTTACGACCCAAGTCGGGTGTTAGAAACCCAAAGCGGAGTGATATGGCGACACTAGGCGGCAAGCCCATGGAAGAGTGGATCGAGAAATACGGCCACAGCCATCAGCATCCGGTCAATCGGATGTGTCACACGTTCGGGATTCCGATGATCGCGATCTCGTTGCCGCTGTGCCTTGTCGCGCTGGTGCCGTTTCTCACGACGTCGCTGCCGATTCCGGCGGGGTTCTGGAAGATTCCGGCGGCGCTCTTCATCGTGGGCTGGGTCTTGCAGTTCGTCGGGCATGCCGTCGAGGGCGAACCGCCGGAATTTTTGAAGGACTGGCGCTTCCTGTTCGTGGGACTGCGCTGGTGGGCGAAGAAAGTCGGGCTCGGTTGAGCCGACAGTCTTTCGACGATGCGTCTCAGTTGGTGACGCGTCTCCATACGGAAGTGGAGCGCGTCATCATTGGGCAGAAACAGGTGCTCCGCGAAGTGTTCATCTGCCTGCTGGCCGGCGGCCACTGCCTGCTGCGCGGCGTACCGGGTCTGGCGAAGACGCTCCTCATCAAGACGATCGCCGATGCCGTTGATCTGAAGTTCAGCCGCATTCAGTTCACGCCCGACCTCATGCCGTCCGACATTCTCGGCACGGAAATCATCGAGGAGGATGTGACGACGGGCAAGCGGCAGATTCGATTCATTCGCGGGCCCGTCTTCGCCAACATTATTCTCGCCGACGAAATCAATCGCACGCCGCCGAGAACGCAGGCCGCGCTGCTCGAAGCGATGCAGGAATACCAGGTCACGGTCGGCGGCACGCGCTACGCGCTCGAGCGGCCGCTCTTCGTGCTGGCGACGCAGAATCCGATCGAGCAGGAAGGCACGCACCCGCTGCCCGAAGCGCAGCTCGACCGGTTCATGTTCAACGTCACGATTGCGTATCCGACGGTCGAGGAAGAACGGCGGATTCTCGCCGAGACGACGACCGCGAAGGTCGCGGGTGTGTCGCGCGTGGCCAGCGGCGCGGACCTTGAAGCGGCTCGGTTGCTTGTGCGTGAACTGCCGGCGGCAGACAACGTCGTGTCGTACGCGTTGCGCCTGGCGCGGGCGACGCGGCCGACCGATGACACCGCGCCGGCGATTGTGCGCCAGTGGTGCCGATGGGGCGCGGGGCCGCGCGCGGGGCAGGCGCTCCTGCTTGGCGCGAAGGCGGCCGCGCTCATCGACGGCCGCAGCGTGCCGGCGCTGGAAGACATTCGCGCGATCGCGCTGCCGGTGCTGAGACATCGCATGCTGCTCAACTTTCAGGCCGAAGCCGACGGCATCGATCCCGACCAGGTGGTGGCCGGCTTGTTGGAGGCCGTCAAGCCGTGAGAAAGGCAGAAGTGAAAAGACAAAAGGCAGAAGTTGGCGACGGCGGCCCGGCCCGAGACTTCTGCCTTCTGCCTTCTCACTTCTGACTTCAATGGCCGTCTCCGTTCTTGATCCGGCCGTTGTAGCAGCCATCGATGATCTGGAAGTCGCCGCGCGCTACATCGTTGAAGGGTTGCGGACCGGCGAGCATCGAAGCCCGTTTCACGGTTTCAGCGCCGAGTTCAGCCAGTACCGGCCGTATCGCCCCGGCGACGACCTGAAGTATCTCGATTGGAAAGTGCTCGCGCGTACCGACCGGCTCTACACGCGCCAGTTCAGGGAAACGACGAACCTCTCTGCGATGCTGGTGCTCGATGCGAGCGCGAGCATGGCGTTTCCGTCCGCTCGCACCAGCAGCACCGGCGGCACCAGCAGCACCCGCGCTCTTGAAGTGTCGAAGTTCGCGTACGCGCGGATGATCGCGGCGGCGCTCGCATACCTGCTGGTTCAACAGGGCGACGCCGTCGGCCTGATGACGAGCGACAACGGCCAGCTCGTCTACCTGCCGCCGCGCGGAGGCAGAACGCACCTGCGCCGATTGCTCGCGCAGCTGTCGAAGCTCACGCCGGCAGGCGCGTGGTCGCCGGGCACGGTGATCGCGCGGGCAGCCGAACTGTTGCGGCGGCGCGGCGTGTTGCTGATGCTGTCGGACTTTTACGATGACGAAGCGGCGACCCTGACTGAACTGAAGCGCGCATCGCGCCGCGGGCACGAAGCCGCGGTGCTGCAGATCATGTCCAGAGCCGAGATCGAATTTCCGTACACCGGCGGAACAGAGTTCGAAGATCTCGAGTCGCCGGCACGCCGCATCGTCGATGCCGCGGGCATCGCTCGCGGGTATCGCGCGAAGGTAGCGGAGTTCCTGGAGGGGTGGCGCACCGATGCGCGGACGAGCGGGCTCGACTACGCGCTGCTCACGACCGACAAGCCACTCGATGACGCGTTGCGCGGGTATCTCATTCGCCGCGGCGCCGGGCGCGACGTGACGCCGCTCGTCGGCACGCCGGCCGGCCCGTCAGGAAGCGCCAACTGATGTGGGCGCAGCCGTGGGCGTGGCTCGGGCTCGCCGGCATTGCCGTGCCGGTCGCGATTCACCTGCTGGCGCGACACCAGGCGGTGCGAGCGGCCTTTCCGACACTTCGTTTCATCGACGCATCGGAGCTGAACGCGATCAAGCGCCACCGCCTCACCGACATTCCGCTGATGCTCGTGCGGCTGCTCATGATCGCGCTGGCTGTTGCGGCCATTGCCGGTCCGAGGTTTGGCGCCGCGGCCATCGCCGCTGACGCGGAGCCGGCGCACGTCACGGTGTATGACATGACGGCGTCGGCGGCGTCGGGCCGCAGCGATTCGTTTGTCAGCATGCGGCGCCGCGTACACGTCCGAACGGATTCTCTCGGCGCCGGCATCCGGGCCGCCGCGGCGTGGGCCGTCTCTCAACCAGGGGAGCGTCAGATCACCGTCGTCTCGGATTTTCAGCGCGGCGCGATTGATGATGTCGCGGTGGGGCTCGTGCCGAAGGGCGTGGGGCTGCGATTTGAGCGGGTCAGATCGACACCGCCGCCGCTGCCGCCCGGTTTTTCGATCGGCGGCGATCGCGTGCGCATGGCGTGGCCGGTCGCTGCGGCGTCCGTCTCGAATCCGATCTTTGTCGAGGCCGGCGCCGAGCAGGCCACCGCGGAGCGAATGCTCGCCGCTGTTCTGAGCGTCACGCCGGTCGCATCGCCAGCGGATCGATCGCGCGCGACGTTTATCTTTCCGCTGTCGCCGGATCGGGCTGGCCGCATTGCGGCGATTCAGCCGATCGATCAGGCCTGGATGTTTGCCGCGACGAAAAACCTTCTCGCCCGATGGCCCGAGGCCGCTCGTGCCGGTGTCGTTCAACCTGGCAGCGGCGAGTTGCTCGTGATCCTCGATCTCGCCCCGTCGAGTCTTGACGCGGCCGAGGCCGTCGCGAGTGTGGCCGCCTCATTCGCCGGGATCGTTCCCGTTGCGGAGAGCGACCCGCGGACGATCGATGACGCGCAGCTCACGTCGTGGGAACGCGCGGCCGAACCTGCCGTCGTCGAGCGCGAAGGTGAGCCGCGGGGCCGATGGCTCTGGCTGGGTGTGCTCGGATTGCTCGCCGTTGAAACCTGGATGCGACGACGTGCAGCCTGACGCTCTCTCCGCATTCTTCGCACGCGCAGCCGCCCGCGTGCGCCTCGTCGCGGGAGTTCGCGGTGTCGCGATGGCGCTTGGCGCGGGCATGCCGCTGATCGCTCTGCGGATGATGGGCAGGTTGCAGGCGGCGCAGGTGCTTGCTGCGCTCGCCATCGCTCTCGTTGTCGTCGTCGTGATGATGATCTGGCGCTCGCCGCGGCGCCCGCGCGAGCTCGCCGCCGAGGTGGAATCGCGCACGCGAGTGGCCCGCAATCTGCTGGTCACGGCCGCGGAGATCCAAGCCGACGGCGTGACTGTCCGCGAAGACGTGCGCGACGTTGTTCTCCGCGACGCAGCCGGCGCGGCGTCACGCGTGAATCTCGCCGAGTTGTTTCCGGTGAAGCGCGCGCTCGTATGGGCCGCGGCGCTTGCCGCCGTGTGGGCGATCGGCCTTTCTGTCGATCGGTCGACCGTGGCGCGTGCGCGAGATCGCATGGCGGGCCGGGCGCTGGCGCCGGAGATTTCCACAGTCACCATCACCATCACTCCACCTTCATACACCGGCCGGCCGGCCCACGTGCTGTCCGACCCCGATCGCGTCGATGCGATCGCCGGCAGCTCCCTCCGGATCGTCGCCGAGGGCAGCGCGACACAGATCGAGCTTGCTGCCGTCGGCCAGCGGCGCCGGCTCGCTCCTGACTCGAAGGATGCGAACGCCTTCAGCGGCGAGCTGATCGCGACCGAAGACGGATTCCTCGCGTTGCAGCCATTCGGCGCCGGCGATATTGCCGGACTCCGCAAAGTGATTCCGCTGGCGGTGACTCTCGACCATGCGCCCGTCGCGAGAATCACCGCGCCAGGCAAGGATCTGTTTCTCGCGAAGCCGGATCGCACCGTGCCGGTCAAGATTGAAGCGACCGACGACATCGGCGTCGCGTCGCTGAGCCTCAGCTATACGAAAGTCAGCGGCTCAGGCGAGAACTTCACATTCGCGACGGGTGAGTTTCCGCTGCAGATCGCTCGCGTCCCGGTCGCCGGCGCGCCGGATGCGTGGACCGCGACATCGGCCCTGCCCCTCCACACTCTTGGCCTCGAGCCCGGCGACCTGCTCGTGTACCGTGCCGTTGTCGCCGATCGGCGGCCCGCCGCCGCGCCGGTCGAATCCGACGCCTACGTTGTCCAGATTCTTCTACCGGGCGAAGCGCTGGCCGAAGGGTTCTCCATCGACGAAGAGAGAGACCGCTACGCCATCAGCCAGCAGATGATCATCATCAAGACCGAGCGGCTGATCGCGAACAAAGGGAACATTTCCTCTGAGGATTTTGCCAATCAGGCGGCGACGCTCGCGGCGGAGCAGCGCAAGGTTCGCGCGGAGTTCGTGTTCATGATGGGCGGCGAATTCGAAGACGCGGCGTCGGAAACCGGCGAGCTCAACGAAGAGGAAGAAGCGGCGAATGACGTCGAGCTGATGTCCGGCCGCATGCAGAACAACGGCCGCCGCGACATCATCACCGCGACCCGCTACATGAGCCGGGCCGCGCAGCACCTCGGCAACGTCCAGCCCGGCGCGGCGCTGCCGCACGAAAAGTCTGCGCTCGCGGCGCTGCAGCGCGCGTTCGTCAACAGCCGCTACATCCTGCGCGTGATGTCGTTGAGAGAGCGCGTCGACGACGCGCGCCGGTTGACGGGCAAATTGGACACCGCTGTGGAATGGCGGCGGCCCGTTCCCGCAGCATCGGATGATCCGCGATCGCGCGCGCTGCTGGCGGCGCTTGCGGACGTGTCTCAGCTTGTCGCGCTGCCGCAATACACGGCGGTGGAAGCCAATCGCCTCTCGGCCACGGCCGAGGCGTTACTTCGTCTGGACCCTGCGCTGTCGCCAGTGGCTCAATCGTTTTCGCGCGCGGCCGCAGCGATCGGCGCAGGCCAGTCACGCACTGAGGTCTCAGTACTTGTCGACGCCGCGGCTGTCGGTCTTTCGACGGCGGCGCGCCGCGGCGCGCCGGCAGCGCCGGCCACAGTCGATCCCTCGGCTTCGCGGCTGAGCGGCGCACTTACCGACCACCTGCGCCGAGCCGGCGGGCGCCGATGATCTGGCTATCGCGCGTCATGCGCGGCCTCGCGGTCGCGATCGCAGTTGCCGCGGCTATTGATCCGGCAATTCCTCTTCTCAGATCGGACCGTCACGTCGTCGCAGTGATCGACGCCGGCGCCGGGGACAAGACGAACACCGTGTCGCAGGCGCTCTCGGCTGACTTCGACGTGCACGCCGGACCGATCGCAGCCGCCTCCGCCACCGTCATCGTCGGCGATGAAGTTCCAGCCGCGCCGATCGTGTTGGGCGGTTCGCTGTTCACCATGGTCACGGCGCCGGCATCGCCGCGCATCGAGATCGAGCGCGTCTCGGCCACGGACATCGCTCCGTCGGGCTCCAAGGTGCCCGTCACGGCGACGATCCGCGCGGTCGGAATGCGAGGGCGCACGGCAGTCGTCGAGCTCTTCGCCGGATCACTCGCTGTCGATGCTGTTCAGCACGTTCTTACCAAGGATGACGAGCGCGCTGAGGTCGTGCTGGCGTTGCCGCCTTCGGCGGCGGGCGTCTTGAAGGCGCGCGTGCTCGCGCGCGATTCGGCCGACCGGCGCCTCGCCGCCGATCATCATCTGGCCGTTGATATTCGCGATCAGCGATGGCGACTGCTGATTGTCGACGCGCGCCCGAGTTGGGCGTCGACATTTGTGCGCCGGGCGCTCGAGCAGGATCGGCGTTTCGATATCGCATCGCGCGTCGGCACATCAAAGACCGTCGGCGCGGCGTCCGGAGTGGCGCCGGCGCTGACCGACACGGCGGCGCTTACGGCCTTCGACGCCATCATCGTCGGCGCGCCGGATGCGGCGACGGCCGCCCAGGCGCGATCGCTCGAACGATTTGCGCGCGAGCGCGGCGGAGCAGTGGTGCTGCTGCTCGATCGTCTGGACGCCGGCCCATTTGCGCCGCTCCTCGGCGTCGCGCTGGAGGACGTTCATGGACTCGAGCGCCTGAAGGTTTCGAGTGCGGCCGGGAACCTGGTCGCCACTGAATTGGCTGTGCCTCGCGGCGGCGCGATCACGGCGCTCGCTCGAGCCACGATCGGCGGACCAATTGGGGGCCCAATTGCCAGCAATGCGACGCCGGTGATCTGGCAGTCGGCGCTCGGCGCCGGGCGCCTGGTTGTGAACGGCGCGCTCGATGCGTGGCGCTATCGCGCGCGCGAGGACGGCGGCTTTGCGAAGTTCTGGCTCGATGCGATCGGCGCCGCCGCGTCGGCATCGCCCGCGCCGCTGGTATTGACGACGGGCAGTTCGATTGTTGCGCCTGGCGCGGCCTTCGATGTGCGCGCGGTTGTGCGGGACGCGCAGTTGAGCGATGCGGCTCAACCGGCGCCAGCCGTCGAGCTCGCGGGGCCACTCACATTCTGGCCAGGCGCCGAGCGCGGTGTGTTTCACGCCGCCGTTAAAGCGCCCGATACGCCCGGGGACTATCAACTCGTGGTTCAAGGTTCTACCGCTCAAGGGCTCAAGCTTCGACAGGTGCTGAATTACGTCGTCGCGGCGCCGGGCCGGCGGCCGGACCCGGCGTTGCTGGCGGCCTGGACGACGTCGCGCGGCGGAGTGGTGCTGGGAGACGGCGTTGCCGACCTGGTGTCACGAGTTGGGACGGCTGTGAACGCGCGCAAGGAACGCATTGCCACGCACCCGATGAGATCCGTGTGGTGGCTGCCGGCATTCGTCATACTTTTAGGCGGCGAGTGGTGGCTGCGGCGTCGCCGCGGCGAGCGTTGATATCGTCAAATCCGTTTTCCTCGCGTGTTTCTTTGGCGTTACTGCTTGACACCGTAGACAGCGACTCATACCCTCCCTCCTTATGTATTCACGTGACGAAGCCAAAGTCATCACCGACAAAATTCTCAACTTGGCCAAGGGCGACGCGGCCGAGGTGGACTTGAACGGCGGCGAACGTTCCGGCACGCGCTGGGCGAACTCGACGATCACGACGAACCTCGTGCAGTACGACCGCAGCGTCAGCGTCACGATCTATCGCGGCATGCGCGGCGGATCGGCGACGACGCGCGACTTCAGCGATGCCGGTTTGGCGGCGCTGGTCGCCGCGGCCGACAAGAACCTTGAAGCGTCTCGTGACCTCGCGAGCCTGCCGGAGCTCGTCGGCGCAGAGACCTACATGCCTGTAGAAGGCGCGTCGCAGAGCATCATCAACTTCGGCCCCGCCGAGCGCGCGCAGATGGTGAAAGACAGCATCGCCGTGAGCGACAAGGTCAACACCGACGGGGCCGGCTACATTCCAAAGACCGATCAAACCTCGGTCACCGCCAACAGCAAAGGTCTTTTCGCGTACTACCGCGACGCGCAGACGGGTTTCATCCTGACCTGCCGCATGAAAGACGGCAGCGGCTCCGGATGGGCCGGCATCACCGGTTGCCGTGAGATCAACCAGATCAACGCCGCGGCGTACACCGAGGTCGCATCGCAGAAAGCGGTTCGAAGCCAGAAGGCGAAGAAGCTCGAGCCGGGCCGTTACACGGTCATCCTCGAGCCGCGCGCCAACGCGCGATTCCTCTCGCTCATGACGGGCATCTTCAATGGCGGTCCGTCGGCAGCCGGCGGTCCGGCGGGAGCCGGCGGAGGAAGAGGCGCGGGCCCCGGTGGTCCGGGCGGCGGCGGTGGCGGACGCGGGGGCGGTGGCGGCGGCGTGATGGCCGGCAAGAACATCGGCGACAAGATTTTCAGCGACACGTTCACGCTGAGAAGCGACATCGGTAACAACGTTCTGCGCCAGTCGACTATCGGCCCGAACAACATGCCGGCCAAGCCGGTGACATGGCTGGAAAAAGGCGTGCTCAAGAGCTGGGCGAACGGCGCCGGCGCGACGACGAATCAGAGTCTCGTGATGGAAGGCACCGAGCTGTCGGTCGAGAACATGATCAAGCAGACCAGGCGCGGCTTGCTCGTTACGTTCTTCTGGTACATCCGCGGCGTCGACAACGCGACGCTTCTGAATACCGGGATGACCCGCGATGGTCTCTTCCTCATCGAGAACGGCGAAATCACCGGGCCGGTGCAGAACTTCCGCTGGAACATGTCACCGATCGTCGGCTACAACAACATGGACCTCGTCGGAAAACCCGTGCCGATGCACATGGGCGAGTCGTACGACGGCGGCGGCACGGCGCTCGTGCCGCCCGTGCGCATCAACGACTTCTACATGACGTCTGTTTCTCCCGCTGTCTAAGTCAAAAGTCAAAAGGCAGAAGGCAAAAACATGAAACGCAGAGAGTTTGTCAAAGTCGCCGGCGCCAGCGCTTTGTTGCTGGCAGCGAGCGATCGCATCGGCGACCTGCTCGCGCAGTCGCCGGCCGGCAAGGTCATGGAGTCGAAGTTCAAGGGACTCTCCGACCTCGTCCTGGCAGAGGCGAAGCGGCTCGGCTGCTCGTACGCCGACATTCGTTTTACGCGTAACTTCAGCGGCGGCGGCGTCGCCGCCAACGGCAACTCCGCGGCGGCAGGCGGCGGCGGCGCACCCGGCGGTTTTCCGGGCGGCGGTGGCGGCCGAGGCGGTGGCCGCGGCGGCGGACGCGGTGGCGGCGGGTTCGGCGCCAATGTCGACGATCCGTCCGGCATGGCGGCCGGGTTTGGCGTCCGCGTGATTCACAGCGGCGTCTGGGGATTTGCCAGCAGCCCGATCGTCACCGAAGACGAACTGAAGCGCATTACCGGAATTGCCGTAACGGTGGCCAAGGCCAGCTCCATCGCCAAGAAGCGCGATGTGCAGCTGTGCCCGGTGCCTGCGTATCAGGTGAACTGGAACACGCCCCTCATCAAAGATCCCCGCACGATGCCCCAGGCCGACAAACAGGCCGCGGCTCAGGCCATCGTCGACAAGGTGATGGCGAATAAGGAAGTGTTGAGCTGCAACGTCAATATGCAGTTCAACGGCGAGTGGAAATACTACGCGTCGACTGAAGGGTCATACATCGAGCAGGAGCTGATGACGTGCATGCCGTCGCTCGGCGTGACGGCGCGCAAGGGCGACGTGACGAAGACGCGCAGCTACCCGGGCATCCCCGGGATGGGCGGCTGGGAAATCACGGAGAAGTGCGGGCTCATCGAGGGCGCGGAACAGGCCGCGATCGACGCCGTCGAGATGTGCACCGCCGTGCCGCTCACGCCGGGCGTGAAGGACGTCATTCTGTTGCCATCGCACACGATGCTCACCGTGCACGAAATCGTCGCGCATCCGACCGAGCTCGACCGCATCATGGGCTACGAGGCCAACTACGCCGGCACGAGCTTCATCAAGGTCGGTGATATCGGCAAGCTCAAGTACGGCTCGAAGCTCTTCAACATCACGGCCGACAAGACACGGCCGACCGCGCTCGCGACGATCGGGTATGACGATGACGGCGTGAAGACGAAGGAATTTCCGATCGTCCGCGACGGCATCCTCGTCGGCCTTGCGGCGAACCGCGAGATGGCGCACTACCTCGGCGAGAAGGAAAGCCGCGGCTGCACGCAGGCCAGCGGCTGGAGCCAGTACCCGTTCATGCGCATGCCCAACATGCACATGGATGCCGATCCGAAGGGCCCGACGCTCGATCAGCTCATCGCCGACACGAAAGATGGCGTGATGATCGACGGGCGCGGCAGCTACTCGATCGACCAGCAGCGGTACAACGGCCAGTTCGGCGGCGATTGCTTCTGGGAAATCAAGAACGGCAAAGTCACGCGCCAGCTGACGAACGTCACCTACAACGCGATCACCACCGACTTCTGGGGCAACCTGGATGCGGTCGGTAATCAGTCGACCTACAAGATGTTCGGCACCGGCGGCGACGCCAAGGGGCAGCCGACGCAGACGCAGAACATTTCGCACGGCGCGCCGGCGTGCCGTATCAAGAAAATCATGCTCGGGGGAGCTTTTCAATAATGAGTACCCGTCGCACATTCCTCAAGCAGGCCGGCGCCGCCGGCGTGGTGTTCGCCGCGAGCGATCGCATCGGCGAGCTCATCGCGCAGTCGACGCCCGGCCAGGTGATGTCATCGCCCTTCAAGGGGCTCGCCGACATCGCGCTCGGCGAAGCGAAGCGCGGCGGGTGTTCGTACGCCGATATCCGTTTCACGCGCACGCTGACATATCCCGGCGTGACGGCGACGGCGAGCGCCGCAGGCGCACCGCCGGCTGATCCGAACGCCGGTGGATTCGGCGGTCGCGGTGGTGGGGGCGGCGGTCGAGGCGGCGGTGGGGGCGGCCGCGGCGGCGGCGGATTCGGCGGCGGTTTTGGCGGCGGCGAGACGCTCGGCACCGGCGGCACGACGGCCGCTGGCTTCGGCGTGCGCGTCGTCCACAGCGGCGTCTTCGGATTTGCGAGCAGCCCGATTGTGACTGAGGACGAGATCCGCAGAATCACGCGCGTGGCGACGGAAGTTGCGAAAGCCAGTGCGATTGCGAAGAAACGCGATCTGATCCTCGCGCCCGTGCCGGCGTACCAGGTGAACTGGTCCACGGAAATGCAGAAAGATCCGCGCACGATGTCGCAGAACGACAAGGAAAACGCGCTCCAGGCGATCGTCCAGGCTGCGGTGAAAAATAAGGACGTCATCAGCTCGACGGCGTCGGCGAATTTCAGCGGCGAGTGGAAATACTTCGCGTCGACCGAGGGTTCCTACATCGAGCAGGAGCTCTTTCAGACGAACCCGACCTTCAGCGTCACGGCCAAGCGCGGCGATATCACGCGCACGCGCCAGTACGCGATGCCCGGCGGCATGGGCGGCTGGGAGCTCGTCGAGATCGACGGCATGACGGCCAACATCGACCGGACCGTTGACGAAGCGATCGAGCTCGCCACGGCGGTGCCGCTGGTGCCTGGTATCAAGGATCTGATCCTGACGCCGTCGCACCTGTCGCTCACGATTCACGAGATCATCGCGCATGCGACCGAGCTCGATCGCATCATGGGCTACGAGGCGAACTACGCCGGCACGAGCTTCGTGAAGCTCGACAGCATCAACAAACTGAAATACGGCACGAAGCTGCTGAACGTCACCGGCGACAAAGTCCGTCCCGGCGGCCGCGCGACGGTCGGTTACGACGACGACGGCGTGAAGACGACGAAGTTCGACATCATCAAAGACGGGATCCTTGTTGGCGTGTCGTCGAATCGCGAGACGGCGCACTATATCGGCGACAAGGCCAGCCGCGGCTGCACGCAGGCGAGCGGTTGGGCGCAGTATCCGTTCCTCCGGATGCCGAACGTGCATCTCGAGGCGGACCCGAAGGGACCGACGCCGGAAGAGATGATCGCCGACGTCAAGGACGGCATCCTGATTGAGGGATCGGGCAGCTTCTCGATCGACCAGCAGCGCTACAACGGCCAGTTCGGTGGCGACGCGTTCTGGGAGATCAAGAACGGCAAGAAGGTGCGGATGGTCGCCGACGTGACCTACAACGCGATCACCACCGACTTCTACGGCAACCTCGATGCCATCTCCAACAAGGGGTCGTGGGAGATGCACGGCACCACTGGCGATGCCAAGGGCCAGCCTGTGCAGATCAACCACATCTCGCACGGCGCCCCGTGGATGCGGGTGCGCAAGGTCATGGTTGGGGCGGCCTATCTCTGAGCCGCCGGTCGTCGCGGCGCGGCC
>JBKJHW010000066.1:0-17654 GCA_046598935.1 Vicinamibacterales bacterium
GCGGCCGTCCGGGCCGTCGTCGAAAGCTATCTTCGCGGCCTGAAGTTCAACGACGTGGAGAGCCTGAAGAAGGCGTTCTGGCCAGAGGCGAAGCTGTTTTTCACGAAGCCCGACGGAAGTCTGGGACAGCTCACGCAGGCCCAGTGGTACGCGGACTTCACATCTGCGGCCGGACAGGAATCGAAGGCCGACTTCAAGATCACGTCGCTCGAAGTGACCAACGACGTGGCGTCAGTGAAGGTCGTTGAAACCTATCCGGCCTCGCGCTATACCGACTACCTCGCGCTCGTCCGCATCGCAGGGAAGTGGCAGATCGTGAACAAGATCTACACCGAGCAGAAAGCCGCGAAATAACTCCCGACCCCTATTTCAGGGCCGCGCGGCCTACTTCTTGCGGCGGTTGTAGGTGACGTGCGAGACGCCGGTGATCTTGCCGTTCGCGTCCATGCGGATGTACTCGTTGCTGATGGTGTTGTTGTCTGCTGAGAGCGTGTTGATCACGACCTGATTCACAACGCCGTTGCGTTTGTTCGTGATGCGGATGCTCTTGTCGTTGATGATCTCGACTGCCGTTTCGGCGCCCTGCTGGCCGGTGACCGGCTGGAACACGCCGTCAAACAGCGTGACGTAGCCCCAGTCGGAGGCGGGGTTGCTCGGATTACTCACAGTGAGCTTGCTGCCGTCCTTCTCGTAGAGCTCATACGTCATGACGTTGTTGGGATTTGTCGAGTTGTCCCACACGCCGAAGCGCGCCGTGCGCGGGTTGGCCGCCGTCTGAGCAGGCGCCTGGGCAGGCGCTGACTGCGCGAACGTTGCGACGCCCGCGAACAACGCGATGGCAAGAGCCGGCAGAAACACTCGAAGATTCTTTGCGCGCATGGGTGGCCTCTTCCGTTCCGAAAGTCGAATGGACCGAGAGCATACCTGCGACGGCCCGGCGCCTGCAACGGGCCCGTTGGCGGACCGTCAGGCCGGGCGAGCGGGCGACAACACGTCGCGGAACCTGCGGCGATCGAGAACCCGCACATAGACCGGCGCGCTCGTCGCATCCGTCATTTCCGAAAACGGAAAGTACGGCGAGTAGAACGAATTCGCGCTCGACCGCCAGACGTATCGGCGATGGCCCGGTGCCGGGGCGGCCATCAGCGACTGGGCGACGCGGCGCGGCATCAGCCGCGCACCCATCAGCTCGCCGGTTTCTGCGTCGAGTTGAACGACGACGCCGCGGCCATCCCGATTGGTCAGCCGAACGAGCAAATAGGGACGGCCGCCGTCGAGTCGTTCAACGCGGATGGCCTGTGGCATCGCCCCGTAATCAGGATTGCGCACCGCTTCCGCCCAGCCGGCGTCGTTCATGAACTCCGACGACTCCATCGCGGCTCGCGCGAGCGAGATCGCCACGGGCTCAAGAATCGGTTGTGCCGGGCCGGACACCGGAAGGGCGATCGGCTCGGGCTGCGGCACCGCCGCGAATGTCGGAGCGACGACGACGAACTTGTTCTTCCACGGGGGGCCGCCGATGCCGCACTTTGTCAGCCGGCCCGTGCGCCACTCGTTCCAGCGGACGGCTTCGTCGGTGAATCCCGCGGCGTTGACCTCGGCCCCTGTGCTTTCCGCGTGGTCGTCGCAGTCGTCATTGTCACGGTGCGGCGGCAGCGGCGTGGCGATGTTCGGGACTAAGGTGCGATCGGGAAACGGATCGCGGTAGTGAATGAATCGCCCCGCGCCCGTGCCGGTGATGCCGCGGACAACGACCCAGTGTTCGCCGCTATCAATGAGCACGACAGGCGGCACGCTCTCTGCGAGGCTGGCCGTGATGTGCGACATGGCCGTGGCAAACGTCGTCGCCGTGCGCACTTTGAACGGCTGCGCGCCGGCGGGGCCGAGTCCGTTGACGAGCGCCGCCATTTGCGCCGGCGTGGTGAACCACGCGGCGTTACCCTGGCCGATCGTGGCGGTACTTTGGGGGCTGAGCGGCGCGCCGCGAAAACGCGACACCATTTGCGCGCACGCGGGCCCGCACAGATCGTAACGGTCCTGGAGATGCAGCGGGACCCTCAGGAGAGCCATCGTTGGCTAGAACTCGCAGTACACGCCGCCGCCACCAAGGCGTCGCGCGAACGCCACGCAGCGCGGGTCCTTGCGAACCGCCGTCGTCGCTTTCTTCGCGTGTGCGAGTGTGACCCGGACAACTTTGCCGCCGCGGCCCGCCGCCTTGAAGGCGACCCGGCCGGCGGTCAGTCCGAGCACTCTCGCCATCAGCAGCACGCCGCGGCGGTCCTTTTTCCAGTTGCGGCCTTTTCGAGCGAGCGCCCTGGGCACGGACTTGGCGTGCCCTGCCAGCCAGTAGTCCCGAGCCCCGTCAGCGAGCACAAGGTGCCGGTGAGCCGTATCGGCCATCACCGCGTCCTGGAGCCCCTGTCCTACTGCGAACGACAATTCGGCAAACACCTTCGCGGCTGAGTTCTGCATTAGTCCTCCCAATGTGAGTGGATGCTACTCCCGTCCACTAGAGTCCACTGAGAATTCTTAGGCGGGCGCCAAATGCGGACGCGCTGACCGGCCGGCCGGCCGGTTCGGGGTGAAGAGCCTCGCGAAGAAGGGCGATCAGCACGTCTGGGCAGTCCGACAGCATCGCCGGAACGTCCGAGGCCGTGTGCGCGCTGATGCGCTGCATGGTCTCGAGCGCGGTCTTCCCGGCAAACGGATTGACGCCGGAGATCGCTTCCACCATCAACACCGCCAGGCTCCACAGATCGAACGCCGGAGTCGGCGTCGCGCACGCGAGCGCCTCCGGCGACATATATGCCGGTGTGCCGAAGCCGTGATGCGTGCGCCGGTTGAGCGGGTCGGGCCGCGTCGTTCCAGAATAGGATCCGCTGCGTCCGGTGTCGGCCGAGTCCGGAGCGACCAGCTGCGCGAGTCCGAAGTCGAGGAGCTTGGACGAGCCGGACGCCGTATAGCCCACATTGCTCGGCTTCAGGTCGCGGTGGAGAAGCCCGGCCGAGTGGAGCCGCTCGAGCACCTCGCATAATTCGACACCGAGCGCGATCGCTTCGGTGACCGGGAGCCGTTCGCGCCGCAGTCGATCCGCCAGCGTACCGCCGGCGAGATATTCGACGATCAAGAATGGATGGCCGTGCCAGGTCTCGGCGCCGTAGATGAGCGCGAGGTGTTCATGGCTGACGAGCGCCATCGCTCTCGCTTCGCGTCTCAGCCGCCACGTCTCTGCCGGTCCGGACACGGGAAGCGTTTTGATCGCCACCGTGCGGCCGAGCGTGAGATCGAGCGCGCGGTACACCACGCCCATCCCGCCCGCGCCCAGGCGCCGCTCGAGTTTGAATTTGCCCGCCAGCACCGATGGGACCGGCGCGGGCACGAGCGCTCCGTGACAACTGCACCGTGCGGCGTCTGGCGGATGCACACGACCACAGTCGAGACATTCACGCGCGTCCGCGTCCGCGTTGGCCGGGCCTCGACGGTCTTCGCCGTCTGTCGTGGCGGCCGACGAGGTGCGCTGTCGCGCGAGACTCAATCCGCCGGAGACGCCCATCGCGGCCAGCAGGCGGCGATCCGCCGCCGAATACGGCAGCTCGCTTTTCTTCGTGCCGAGCGCCAGGACGCCGCGCGTGGCGCCGTCAGCACCGCGCATCGGCACGAGGAGGCGGAATTCGCCGTCGATCAGCCAGTGCACTTCAGACGTGTCGAGCCGTCGAAGGACGGATTGCGGATTCTCGGGGTCCACATCCAACGGATCGTCGGAGGCCGACAGCAGACGCACGATGGTGGACGACGCCGCCAGCGGCCGAACGCGGCCGTCCCGCGCGACGAACTGGCCGGCCGCGACGTTGAGCAGCAGGACCGTGATGTGTTCGACATGGAGGGCGCCGTCGACCTCGCCCGCCAGTTTGTCTGCGAGATGTTCGCTCGACGCATCGGTCCGCGTCGCGGTCATCACGCTCTGGAGCACGCGTTCCGTGTCGTACTGCTCACGGAAGAACCGCCGGTCGAGGTGGTCGAGCGCCCGCTGCCGCAGGCCGAGCGCGGCGATTGCCGCCGCGACGCCGCCCGCCAACGCGAGCGTCGCGCGGCTCGACCCGAGCTGCTCGATCGTCAGCAAGCGATGCGTGTAGATGAACTGCGCCAGCCACGCGAGCGGCAACAGCACGACGATGACGACGGTGTACTTCGCCAACGCGTATTGCAGGGCGGCGCGAAGAATCAGCCGGAGATCGGCGACACGCGCGACAAGCACGGCATACGCCGTGGTGAACGGCACAGTCAGAAACGCCACGACGACGGCCGTCTGAACTAATACGGCGAACGCCGGCACCGCGATCAATTCGCGCCACCGAGGGCTGACGGCGCGCATCGCGACATCGACGGCGAGCGGCAGGAGCCCGCCCAGAATCGCCAGCGCGAACAATCGGACCTGACGACGATCGACGGCGGTCGCGTGGTAGGCGCGCAGCGCGAATGCGGGGGCGGCGGGCACCATCAGCGCGAAGAGCGCCGGCCAGAACAATCCGTCGCCGCGGTGGTCTCGCGACAAGCGCTCCATCCACGTGACGGTTGACCCTGACGCCGCCGAGACGTCGGCGAACGCGTTGACGCAGGCGAGGCCGGCGCCGATGACCAGCGAAGCGACAGCGACGCGTTTCGGCCAACGCGCGGCCCAACCCGTGTGCACTCGCGAGGGGAACTCGCTGACGAACCACCAGAGAATGGCGGGCAGCAGCACGTCGAGCCGGATCGCCACCGCGACGGGTGTCGCGCCAACGAGTGGGTGCGCGCGCAGGCCGAGCGCGTCGGAGAACGCCGTCGCGGTAATCAGCAGGAAGAGCCCCAGCGATCGGCACCGGGCGTCAGCGAATCCCCCAAGGGTCAGCGCCGCGCCGACGCTGGCGTAGGTGACGGCAATCAGCGCCACGACCGACGGCGACACGACGCCCGGCTGAAGCGTGCCGTCGCCGACGGCGACCGCCAACGAGGCGGCGGCCACGGCCAACTTCACGGCCGCGAGCGCCATCACGACGCGAGCGGCGCGTCCGGCCCAGAACCCGGCTCTCGTCATGGGCCCGATTATCTACGCGGACCGGGCCGTCGTGCCTACTTCTTCGTGGTCGTCACCCCAATGTGCTCGATGACCACGGTCCCCGCCGTGGTCTTGTCGAAGACCAGGCGCACGGTTGTCAGCGTCTTCGGATCGAAGCTGGGCGCCGCCTGAACAAAATCGGCGAGGGGCAATAAGAACGTCTGCGGAACGAGCTCGTAAGTGGTCGAAAACCGCGCCTTGTCACGGCCGCGGCGGCGGTAGACGAACGCGTCCAGCGGCTTCCTCGCGATGCCGTAGCGGCTGATCGGAAGCTTCGCGCTGTGGCCGGCCGCGTCGATGACCTCGATGCTCAGATCGATGGGCGATTCGTCCGGTTTTTCCTTCGGCTTCTTCGGCTCGGCCGGCTTCTTTGGCGCCGGGGCCTTTTTGGCCGGCGGCGTTTTCGGCTTCTCGGTTTCTTCTTCCTTTTTCTTTTCTTCAGCCCGTGGGCCTGGCTTGGTCGTTTGCGCGGCAAGAGAGACCGTCAACGTGGAGTTCGCGTCGATGGCCCACTCGTTCACGAGCGAGGCGGGGAGCGTGACGCCGTACGTCGCGGGTGGGCCCATGACTTTCGGCGCAGCTTTTTTGTCGGTCGCAACAGCGCCCGGCTTCGGCATGTTGCCGTCGGCGTCCGGCTTGGGCGCCATCTCGTTGTTCCAACCGATGTACGCGGCGTTGTGATTCTGGTTGTCCGTGCCGCGCCCGCGAAACGGCACGGCCTTTTCCTGCCACGTCGAGAGATGCTCCGCCGTGATCCTGATCCCGCGTCCGGCGCCGGTCGTGAGATCAACGTCCTCATTGAACTCGGCGATGGCGCGATACCCATTCTCCTGAAACCTTGTCGTATACATCGTCTTAGGCAGCCACGCGCCGGCGGAGCGGTGATCGCGGAACATCTGGACGTACTCGCGCTTGCCGTTGAGCGTCGCGTCGAGAAATCCGGAGATCACGACTTTGCCGAATTCCTGCTGCGCTTCCGGCGCGATCAGGCCGCGAAGATCGAGCCATCGCGCGCTGCGCGGGCCGCTGTCCTTGTTGCCCCACGTGGTGTTCCACTGGCCGTGATTTGCGCGATACATGAAGATCACGCTCTTGAAAAAGGGCTCATCGCCCGTGAACGTCAGCCGCTCGTACTGGCGGAGGCCCATGGCGGTCGAGACGTCGCCGTCGTGGGAGCCGTGGATCAGCAGATAGTTGACGTTCTGAAGCGGCGTGAATTGTCCCGTTGGCTTGTACTGCCCGTCGACCGGCGCGATGGCGACGACGGACTTGATGTTGAAGCGGAAATTGAACTTCTGCTTGAAGTCGTCCGGGTAGTAGTCGAGGGTGTTGAATGCCGCGGCGACGGCCGCCGCCTCGCCGCCGCGCGAGTGACCCATCAACGCGATTCGCGTCATGTCGACGCGCCCGTTGAACGGGCCGTCCTTGGTTTCGTTGAATTGTTTCCACGCTTCGAGGTGTTTCAGGAGCAGCCAGGCGCGGCCGTCGTTTTCTTCGCCCAGGCCGTTGATGAAGTTCTCGTCGACCGAGGCCATGATGTATCCGCGCGACGCGAGCAACTCGCCGAGGTAGCCGTACCCGGGATCCGAAAATTCGCGCCAGTTGTGGTTGCCATGCACCATCAGCACGAGCGGGAAGGGGCCGGCCCCGTCCGGGTACCAGACGCGGGCGTTAAGCGGCGCCTTCTTCAGATCGAATCCCCAGAACTTTGATCGCAGTTTCTGCTGCGGCTTGGCGATCGTCGCAAACGGCGACACATCCACTGTTTTTGTCTTGATCGCGGCGTTCTTGCCGTACTCGGGACGTTGCTTGTCAGTGCCCGAGCCGTACGTGATGTACTTCACGCCGAACGATCCCTTGCCCGCAGGATTTGGCGCAGAGATCGCCTGGCGCGACAGCACGTCGGCCGAGTCGTCTTTCGCGAGCTTCAGCGTGGCCGTGCAGCCGGCGATCGCCAGTGCCGCTGTTGCGACGAACAGGCCGCCAAGGGAATGTGGTGTTAGCGCCATCGGACAGTCACCAGGTGGGAACGCTTGCTGTTGTCGAACATCTGCAGCGCATACTCGAGCGTCAGCCGGTCGGCGGTGAAGGCGCCGCCGAGCGAAATCGGGTTTTCAGAATTCGTCTCGGGCCGGCGAACACCGACGCGGCCCGTGATCGACATGCCTTCGATCCAGCTGTAGCCGGCTTCCAGGCCCGCCGCGGCCGAGTTCCAGCCGGCGCGATGGCTGACCTGCGTGAAGAAGGCGAGATCGAGCGGGCCCGCGATGCGGGTCTTTGAATACCCGGCCGCGATCTGGCGCGGCAGCTTCGCCGCAGCGAGACCGGGCAGCGTGCCGTTGCCAACGTTCTGCACAGCGACGGCGATGGCGCCGCCGACGAGATTGCGCGCCACGCCGAAGTCGGCGAGCAGCACATGGTGATTGGCGGCCCCGCGATCGGCAGCGTATTTGGCCGCCGCACCGATGCGGAATCCCTTATAGAGGATCGCGCCGCCGACCGTGGCCACCGCGCTCTGTGCATCGCCCGTCGGCCGCGGAAGGAGCAGCGCCTCATCGCGCCGGAACACATCCGTGGTGAACGGCGGCGACACGCCGTCGATCGCTCTGAAGTTGATGACCTGCACGCCCCAGCCGAGCGTGAACGACAGCCGGCCGGCCGCATACGCCGACTGCATCGACGCCATGTGGGCCTGCTCGCCAAGCCGCGCGACCGACACGCTGAAATCCGTTCGCGATCCGATCAGTTGAGCAGGATTGTGAAATATCACGTCCTGATCGCGCCCGGCGACCCACGCGCCGCCAAGCGCAGCTACGCGCGCGCTCGGTGAGATCGTCAAGACAAGCGGCGCGGTCGGCGGCGCCTGCGCAAACGACAGCGCCGGCACGGTCAGCGCCGAAAGCGCGGCCGCCAGCGAAATCCGGTTCAGTTTCATGGCCGGTCAGGATACTACGCGGTCACGACTCCGGCGGGTAGAATGCCCGGAAATGGTGATCGAATGAGAAACGGACGCCGCGCATTCCTGAAACAGGTTCCCGCCGCCGCAGCGGGTTTCGTTGTTCAATCGCACGCAGGGGCAAGCGGCCGACTTCGAGACGAGTCGGCCCTACAAATGCCAGCGGCCACGCCAACACCAACGGGAATCACCGCTGAAACACTTGGCGTCGCGCAGCAGATCGTCGGCGTGAACCTTCCGGAAGCCGAGCGCGAGTCCGCGCGCGCACTCGTTCAGAGAAACCTGGCGAATATCGAAGCGGTTCGCAAGGTGACAGTTCCGTCGGAGCTTGAACCGGCGTTTTCCTTTAGACCGCCCCACCCGAAAAGAGCAGGTGTTGCCCTGCGACCTCCGCGTTCCCCGCGCGAGATGGTGGTGAGTCCCCGTCCCGCGAATCTCGAAGATCTCGCATTCGAATCCGTTGTCTCGCTCGGCGCTCGTCTCCGCACGAAACAAATCACGTCAACCGAGCTCACGAAGATGTACCTCGCCCGGCTCAAGCGCGCCGACGCGAAGTTGTTCTGCGTGGTGACGATGACCGAGTCGCTGGCGCTCGAGCAGGCGGCGCAGGCAGACAAGGAAATCCGGGCAGGAAAATACCGCGGGCCGCTGCACGGAATTCCGTACGGCATAAAGGATCTGTTCGCGACAAAAGGCATTCTGACGACCTGGGGCGCGAAGCCGTTTGCAGGCCAGGTGTTCGACTACGACGCGACAGCGGTCATCCGCATGCGCGACGCGGGCGCGGTGCTTCTCGCGAAGCTCGCGACCGGTGAGCTCGCCGTCGGTGACCTCTGGTTCGCCGCGCGCACGCGGAATCCGTGGAACCCCGAGCGCGGATCGAGCGGCTCGTCGGCGGGCCCGGCGTCGGCCTCGTCGGCCGGGCTCGTTGGTTTTGCGGTCGGCACCGAAACCGGCGGCTCGATCATCTCGCCGGCGTCGACCTGCGGTGTTGTCGGCCTGCGGCCCACATACGGCCGCTCCAGCCGTTTCGGATGCATGACATTGCGGTGGACGCTCGACAAGGTCGGCGTGCTGGCGCGCACCGTCGGCGATACGGCGCTCGTGCTCGACGCGCTTCACGGCCCCGACGGCCGCGACGAAACCGTTGCGGACGTTCCGTTCAGCTGGAGCGGAACAGCCGGCGTCAACGGCGCGCGGATCGGCTACCTCGAGCGCGAGTTCGCATCCGCACCGGCCGCGGCCAAAGTCCATCTGGATGCCGCGCTCGAAACGTACCGGAACGCCGGCGCAACCCTCGTGCCGATCGCGATGCCTGATCTGCCCTCAGCCGCCATCTATGCGCTGCTCAACGCCGAAGCGGGCGCGATGTTCGATGAGCTCGTGCGATCCGGAGGAATCAACGAGCTGGCGGACAAGGGTGTGAACGGCCGGGCCAATCAGTTGCGCGCCGCCCGGTTCATTCCGGCGGTCGACTACATCCGCGCGCAGCGCGTGCGGACGTTGCTCCTTCATCAAGTGAGCGCGTTGTTCGATGTGCACAGGATCACGGCTTTTGTGTCGCCGTCGGCCAGCGACAGCATCAACGCGTGCAATCTTACGGGGCACCCCGCGATCACGCTGCCTGCCGGATTTGTCGACGGCCTTCCCATCGGACTGATGGTGACCGGCCCGCTCTACAAGGAAGAGCAGATTCTGGAAGTTGCCGTGGCGTTCGAGACGGCGACAGGCTGGCACACGAAGCATCCTGCTGGCTTCTAGGCTGAGTTGTCCTACACTTAGGTTTCCCGTGACGCCGACTGAATTTCCCGTGGGGTTTACGCCCACGGGAAGGTTAGACATCATCGATATCCACGCCAAAGCGGCCGAGCTCCATGGCGAGCGGTATTTAGCGTTTCCGAGACACCTGTACGCATCGAAGCATTCGACGGCCGGGTTCTTCCCGACGCGCCTGGCTGATCGCCTGAAGAAAGACGGCGGCGTCGCCGCATACATCGATGTCTTCCGGCAGATGTTCCCGGAGAACGCCGGTTACCGGCACGACCAGCTCGAGCTGCGCAACGAGCTCGCGCCGGAGCAGAAGGCCGTCGAGCCGACGAACGCCGATTCGCATCTGGCATTCATCACGAGCGGCCTTCGCGCGTGCGTGACCGGTGACATCCGCCGGCCCGGCCCGGTCTACCTCGTCGATCTGGACGGCACATATAAAGGTGTCGCCCGGAGCCGCCAGACCACGATCGTCGGCTACAACCACGAAGAAGAAGTCGCGCGGGTGCTTGTCGATATTCCGGTGTCGGCGCATCCGATCGACTCCGTCAACCTCGGCGATGTTCGCCTCGGCGTGAATCAGCAGATTGCCGAGCTCATCGTGCGACACGGCGTCGCGAAAGGCCGGCTGCGTTTCGAGCTGGCCCCGAGCGAGCAGCATGCGAGCCTGACGGTCAACGAATACGAGACATTGCTGATGCGGCACGACCTGGCCGAGGTGCTCGAGCACCCGTTGCGGTTCGCGTCAGAAAAGGTGCGGCACATGTGGAACGATCCCCGCGCCGTGCCGGCCAAGGCCCGCAGCTACGCGCGGTACGATTTGCCGAATGCCGTCAATCGCACGCTCGACAAGCTCGGCATCAACGTGCCCGGCATCGAACGCCTGATCGCGCGCAGCCTCGAGGCGCCGGCGTCGCGCTTTATGCGAATGCGGCGGCAAATCGACCTCCTCGTGTCCGACTCGACTCAGCCGGGCCGCGGCGCCCTGGTCGGCGGCACCTACCAGACGCCGATCCTTGTTCAGTGGAGAAGCGCAAAGGGCGCCACTCGGAAAGTCGAAGTCGCGCTCACGCGCTTCGAGTAGCGGTTCACGCGCTTCGCGCTTCTTCTTGGATTAGACTCCTCGAAATGTCGGCGACCACTCTCAATCTGGCTCATCTGCTTGACCACCAGGCGCGGCTTACGCCTGAGCGCGAAGCGCTTGTGTGCGGGCCGGCGCGATTCACGTACGGCCAGTTGAGCGCGATGGCCGCGCAGGCCGCCAACGGCCTTCGCGCGATCGGCGTCAAGCCCGGCGATCACGTCGCCCTCTCGTGCCCGAACACGCCGCACTTCGTCGTCGCCTATTTCGCCATTCTTCGCGCCGGCGCCGTGGTCGTGCCACTGAACGTCCTGCTCAAGCCGCGCGAGATCGCGTATCACCTCAATGACAGCGACGCCGTGGCGCTGATGGTGTTCGAAGGCACAGCCGAACTGCCGATGGCGGAGATGGCCCGCGCGGCGTGCGACGAAGTTCCCGCCTGCGGGCAACTGATCGTGATGACGGTGGACCCGGCTGCCAAGTGCCCGGTCGAACGCGCGATGACGCTCGGGCAGGTGATGTATGGCCAGTCCCCTGTGTCAGACACGCACGCCACACGCCCGGACGACACCGCGGTCATCCTCTATACATCCGGCACGACCGGTCAGCCCAAAGGCGCCGAGCTCACGCACTTCAACATGGTGTTCAACGCGACCGCATCGCGCGACATCATGCTGCCGCTCCTGCCAAATACCGTGGAGGAGCGGCCCGTCTCGATGATCACGCTGCCGCTGTTTCACTCGACCGGACAAACGGCGCAGATGAACGCGGGCCTCGCCGGGGGATATCGTTTGATTCTGCTGCCGCGATTCGATCCAGCCGCCGTCTTTGCGGGATTCGAAAACGAACGCGTGAACTGCTGGGTCGGAGTGCCCACGATGTACTGGGCGCTGCTCCAGTACGGAAAGCAGCACAACATCGATTTGAAGAACGCCACGAGATCGCTCCGCCTCTGCGTGTCCGGCGGCGCGCCGATGCCGCTGCCGCTCATGCAGGAAGTCGAGCGCGAGTTCGGCGTTCGGATTCTCGAAGGATACGGACTCTCCGAAACAAGCCCGGTGGCGTGTTTCAACCAGGTCTTCCGGCCGTCAAAGCCCGGCACTGTCGGTCAGCCCATCGTCGCCTGCGAAGTGCGCGTCGTCGACGACGGCGGCAAACCTGTCGCGGCGGGCGAATCCGGCGAAATTGTCATCCGCGGCCACAACGTGATGAAGGGCTACTACAAGCGGCCGGACGAAACGGCGGAGGCCGTCAAGAACGGATGGTTTCACACCGGCGATATCGGCGTGCTGGATACGGACGGGTTCCTGTCGATCGTCGATCGCAAGAAAGATATGGTGCTGCGCGGCGGCATGAATGTCTATCCGCGCGAGATCGAGGATGTGCTGCTGACGCACCCGGCCGTGTCGATGGCGGCCGTCATCGGTGTCCCCGACGAGCGGCTCGGCGAAGAAGTGAAAGCGTTCATCGTCTGCCGGCCCGGCACGTCAGTGACCGCAGATGAGCTCATTCAATGGGGCAAGGAACAGCTCGCGGCGTACAAATATCCGAGGCTGGTGGAATTCCGGGACAGCCTTCCGATGGGCGGGACCGGCAAAGTGCTGAAGCGTGCGCTCAAGTTGCAATGAGCGCTGCGCGTTCCCGTCCCAGTGAGCGCTGAGCGCTCACGCCGTAATGAGCGCCGCGACTTTCTCGCCGAGAATTTCAATGGCCTCGTCGACATCCGCCAAGTGTGTCCGGTAGACGAGAACCGCGAGCCGCAGGATGAACTTTCCGTCGATCATAGACGACGAGAGAAAGACGCGGCCATCGTCGTGAATCGCCTTCACCAGACGCTGGTTGAAGTCGTCCGCATCGCCGCTGCCGGGAATGTAGCGGAAGGTGACGACCGAAAGATCGGGCTCCGGCCCGACTTCGAACCCCGGAAGTTCGAGCAGCCGCGCGCGGAAATAACGCGCCAGCAGCATCTTCTCTTCGAGCGCCGCGCGAAATGGCGCCACTCCGAAGAGCTTGAGTGGCAGCCAGAGCCGCATCCCGCGGAAGTGCTTCGTCAGCTCGGGAGATAGATCGGCGGGCGACATCTGGTCGGCGACCTGCGCGTCCTGCATGTAGTTTGCGGTGTACGCGTGCGCCGATTGCGCGGCCGCGGTGTTCTTCACGAGCACCGCGCCGCTGCCGTACGGCAGGAAGAGACCCTTGTGCGGGTCCATTGTCAGCGAGTCGGCGCGATCCATGCCTGCCAGCACGCGCCGGCCCTCGTCGCAAAGCGCGAAAAACGCGCCGTAGGCGCCGTCGACATGCAGCCAGAGCTCGTGACGCGACGCGATGTCGGCGACTGCTGTCAACGGGTCGACTGCGCCGACGTCGGTCGTGCCGGCTGATGCGACGACGAGAAACGGGCGGAGGCCGGCGGCGAGGTCGGCGCGAATCATCTTGTCGAGCGCGCCGGCGTCCATGCGGTGCCGGCTGTCCATTGGTACGGATCGCAGAACGGCGTCGCCGAGCCCGGCGATGCGCACCGCCTTATTGACTGAATGATGTGCGTGCGCGGTCGAGTAGATGACCGCCCGCTCGATCTCGCGCGCTTTGATGCCGTGCGCGTCGCGCGCGGTGACGATGCCGATGAGCGTCGCGATCGAGCCGCCGGACGTGAGATTGCCGGCAGCCGTTTCCGGGAAGCCGACCACGGTCGCCATCCATCGCGTCAGGATGTGCTCCATCCGGACGGCGCCAGGGTTGGCAAAAAACACACCCGCGTACCGATTAGTGACCGCTGCCAGATAGTCTCCGAGGGCCGCGGGGTAGACGCCGCCGCCGGGGATATAGCCGAAGTGACCGGCCGCTGTCGGATTGATGCCGGTGAGATCGACGCTCCTGTCAATCACCCGAAGCAGCGTCTCGATTCCGGCCGGCGCTTCGCCGATCGGGGACTCGTACAGGGTGGCGCCCCCGTCTGTCTCCGGCACGTAGGTCGGCCGCCCCGGCAGCGACTCCAGAAACCGTTCGCCGTATGCGACGACCGGCGCCGCCATCCCGGCGCGTTCGGAGGCGTCCGGTTCGAGCCTGCTCGCGACGGCTTCGAGCGAGCGGATGCGATCGATCAGGCCGGGCATCTGGCCCACGGACAATACACCGGCGGGAGGGCGTTGACGCATTGAGGCCGCGCGGCGGCTATCGTGCGCTGAACTCGTAACACCCTGGTGTGACCAGCAACCGGCCGTCCTTGGCGAAAAAGAAACTGGTCGGGATCATCAACTCGGTGCCGCGGAATTGCAGCGTGCGGGTTTTGTTGCCGCCTGTGTCGTAGACGTATGTGAACGGCGCGGCGAGTGACACCCAGAGATCGCCGCTCCCATCGATGGCCGCCGTGATGACCGTAGATGCGACGGCCGGGAATTCGGAGCCGCCAGGCCCTTTTCGCGTCGGCCACCTCTGCGGCAACTGCTGGATCGTGCCGTCGAGTTCCGGCCCTTCGATGTGCCGTTCGAACAGCAACTCCCCGGCGGCGGAGTATTTTCGAAACATCGGCACGCCGGTGCTGAAGACGAAATAGATTCCGCCATCCGGAGCCGCGATCGGAATGCCGGCGTTCAGCGCGTGGTGGAGCAGCGCGTCGCCTTCATGTCCCGTCCGCCGCATCTTGCCGATGTGCCGGACGATGTTGCCGTCGGTGTCCAGCTCGCTCATGAGCTCGCCGTCGCTCTGGCCGCCGGCGACGACATTCCTGCCGATCGGCGCCAGAGGACCGATACCGCGAAAGACAACAGCGTTGAGCGCGAAACGCGTAGCGCCGGACCGCGCCGGCCATCGTTGATAGCGTCCGATGGGCGTGCCGTCTTCGAAGAACGTCTGCACCCGCTCGTACTCGCCCGGCGCGTCGATGATGATGAACGTGCGGTTCGGCGCGTAGGCAAAGATGTCGGGCCGGAGGATCTCGCCATCTGACGGGCCGATCGCGACAAGTTTTCGGAGCTGGGTCTTTTTCGCGTCGACGCCGTACACCTGCTGCGCCCGGCGGTCGAAGACCAGGAATTGCCCATCGGGTGTTTCGACAAACGCCGCGGGCTCGCGCATCTGTCCGACGAGATTCGGCGGCAATCCGCCGGTGGGTTTGAGCACTTCGATCGCGTGTGTCGTTGCCGCCCGGGACGGCAGCAGCAACATCAGCAAAGCGCTAGTAGCGAGCGGTTTCCAGGATGGCTTCGAGGACATTTGCGGAGCTCGGCAAAATCACTTCCTCGAGATCGGGGCAGTAGGCGACAGGGCAGTCGAGCGCGGCGACACGCTTGACGGGCGCGTCGAGATACTCGAAGAGGTCGCTTGCGGCGCGGGCGGCGAGCTCCGCGCCGAATCCGCACGTCAGCTGATCTTCGTGCGCGATGATGAGGCGGCTCGTCTGTTTGACCGACTCTGCGATGGCGTCCCAGTCGTACGGCATGATCGAGCGGAGGTCGAGCACCGTGGCGCTGATCCCTTCTTTCTCGGCCTGCTGGGCTGCGAGGAGCGAGCGCTGCACGAGCGCGCCCCAGGTAACGACCGTGACGTCTGTGCCCTCGCGTTTGGTCGCGGCCTTCCCGAACGGAATCATGTAGTTGCTGCCTGGGTACTCGCCCTTGTTGTAGGTCTGGCGATAGAGATGCTTGTGCTCGAGGAACAGCACCGGGTCGTCGCAGCGGATTGCCGTGCGCAGCAGGCCGGCGGCGTCCTGCGCGTTTGACGGATACGCGATGCGGATGCCGGGGCAGTGCGCGAAGATGCTCTCGCCGGACTGGCTGTGGTACGGCGCGCCGCCGCGCAGGTACCCGCCGATCGCGGTGCGAATGACCATCGGGCACGAGAAGTCGTTGTTCGAGCGGTACCGCATCATCGACATCTCGTCGCGCAGCTGCATCATCGCGGGCCAGATGTAATCGAAGAACTGGATTTCCACGACGGGCTTGATGCCGCGTACCGCCATGCCGACGGCGCGGCCGATGATGTTGGCTTCGGCCAGCGGCGCGTTGAACACGCGATCGCTGCCGAACGCCTTCTGCAGGCCGTGCGTGACTTTGAACACGCCGCCCTTGCCCTGCACTTCCTGGAGATTGATCTCGCGCGTGGCGTCGGCGACGTCTTCGCCGAACATCACGATGCGATGGTTCCGCGCCATTTCGCTCTTCATCGTGCGATTGATGGCGGCGACCATCGTGTCGGGCTTGCCCTCCGGAGCCGGGGGCGTTTCAAATTCGGCGGAGGAGGGATCGACGTCCGGCGAGTACACGAAGTGCATCGCCGTATCTTTCGCGGGTCTCCGGGCTGTGACCGCGGCGTCGGCGGCGGCGTTCACTTCCGTGTCGACGTCGGCCCGGATTGCGGCGAGGTCGGCGTCGGTGACGAGCCCTTCGGCTTTCATGCGGTCGGCGAGTTTCGTGATCGGATCACGGCGCGCTTCCTCCGCGCGCTCCGCCGGCGTCTTGTACAGCTTCTCGTCGTCGGACAATGAATGCGAGTACGGGCGCACGACTTTGGCGTGGACGAGCGCCGGCCCCTTGCGCGCGCGGCAGTAGGCCACGGCGTCGGTCATCGCCTTGTAGCTCTCGGCGAGGTCGGTGCCGTCGCACGCGATGATCTTGAGGCCGGGGAAGCCCGACACGACGGCCGACAAGTCGCCGCCGGGGACCTGCACCTCGACCGGCACGGAGATCGCGTAGCCGTTGTCTTCGATCATGAAGATCACCGGCAGCTTGCGCACGCACGCGGTGTTGAGCGATTCCCAGAACTCGCCTTCGCTGGACGTCCCGTCGCCGATCGACGCGTAGACGACTTCGTCTTTCTTGAATGCCTGATCGTCGCCGCGCATCTCGGCGTTGCGCGAGTAGAGGATGCCCGCTTCCGCGCAACCGACCGCGTGGAGGCACTGCGTGCCGGTCGGGCTCGACTGCGAGACGATGTTCAGTTTCTTGTGACCCCAGTGCGACGGCATCTGGCGGCCGCCGCTGTTCGGGTCGTCGGCGGCGCCGACGCCGGAGAGAAACATCTCGTACGCCGTCATGCCGAGCTGGAGACAGAGCGCGCGATCGCGGTAGTAAGGGAAGAACCAGTCGTAGTTCGACTTGAGCGCGAGCCCGGCGGCCACCATGATGGCCTCGTGCCCGGCGCCGCTGATCTGGAAAAAGATCAAGCTCTGGTTCTTGAGCTGGATTTCTTTGTCATCAATGCGCCGCGACAGGAGCATCGTTCGGTAGATGGCCTTGAGGTCGAGATTGGAGGGGCCGGACGTTGCCGTCGTCGCCGACGTTGCCATTGTGGCGGTCTTCATACGGACCAAATTATACTCGGGTGTATCCGTGGCTCGCCGCGTTTCCCTCAGCCGCTGGGACGAAATGTCCCTCGAGCGCATCAATGAAATGGTTTCGCGCAAGGTCATTGCCGGCGCGCGGCAGACCCTTGCGCAGTATTGGTTCAAGCGGGGCGCGCTTGTCGCCCGCCATGCCCACTCGGGTGAGCAGATTACGTACGTGCTCGATGGCGCGCTGCGATACGGCGTGGATGGGGAAGATGTCGTCGTCCGCGCGGGCGACGTGCTTGTGATCCCGCCCGGCGCCACACACCAGGTCACCGCGCTCGAAGACTCGTTGGTGATCTCGAGTTTTAGCGTCTAACCGTGAAGCTCGTGAAGCACATGAAGCTTCACGTCCTTAACGGCCTTGACGGTTAGTGAAGCGTCGGTCCTTTGCCGCCTTCGTGTATTTTGAACTTCCGCCGCGCGCGCATAA
>JBKJHW010000095.1:0-13354 GCA_046598935.1 Vicinamibacterales bacterium
GCCACGCCGGACTCGGAAACCGCCGCAACTCCGCGCAGAAAGAACTCCATCCATTGTTCCCAGTCGCCATCAACGCGTACTCGCTGGAGCGACTCGTAGTACGCGGCTCGGTGCTGCCAACCAGCGCAGGCCATGCTCCATCGCGTCGACGTAGTTCGACACCTCTCGAATGTCATCGACGGGCACCCCAGGCGCGTCCGCGTTTTCGAAAAGCAAAAGCTCAGATAGCGACGACTGCGTCCCCTCGATCTGGCTCGACAGCACCGCTTCCTTGCGGATGTGGCTGTAGAGAAAGAGTGCCTGGTTGGGCAACACCAGTGAGGCCCCGTCGAGCCGGCCGACACCGCGGTTCGCAATCTCGAGAAGATCCTGGAGTTCGTGACTCCACCATCGCTATGAAATCTCGTTTCCTAGGCTACGACGTTAATAAACAAAACGCCAGTTTGTTTAATAACAAATTGTCTGCCTGGGCGAATGACGACGACGGCTGACGGCGGGTCGATTGGCGCGACGTTCAAATTGAAGTAGATGAGAGGGTCCCCTATCTTTTCCTGGCTTTGATCAGCACGTCGATGCTGTCGTTCCGGCCATTGAAGAAGTCGAGGCGAATGAGTTTGTCAGCGGTTTCTGAAATCACTGCAGGAATCGACGACGCGGTCAGATACCAGCCTGGCGGCAAAACGACAGAATTGCGCGGACGGCCGAGACTGCGATCGAACACAAGATCGTTGCCTTCGAGCCGGTAGCTCAGCGGCGCGGTGTACGTCTCGGAAATCCTCAGCCGCACCGACTGCCCTGCTTTCACCGCCGAAAAGTACGAAACCACGATCTCGGTGTCAGGCGTCACCGTGCCGCCTGTGTCGATCCTGGCGTCGGTGATGGCCTGGCCCTTCAATGTCTCGTGCCGAAGCACCTGGCCGGTATCGAGAATCATCGCGGATGGATTCGACACCGCACTGCCGGCGCGGACCACGTTGATGTACTTGTCGACACCGGGGCGCGCCTCGGTGTAGTCGTGAAAGAGGCTGAACGCGTTCGTCGTTGGTTCGAGCAGGAAGTAGGTGATGTCGCGGTCGCCGCTCGCGCGCTCGGCGAGCCGCGTGCGTTCAGTCGCGCCTTGCGCCGGCGGTGGCTCCCAGCTCCGGCTCGCGGTGAGCGGCGTCGGCGCGGTCATCGTGCTGATGGGGCCGCGCATCTTCACGACGAAAGTGCCGGCGCCGCGCGCCGGGTTCATGAACGCGACGCCGACGCGGCCGTCGGGGTCGGAAAGAACTTGAACGGGCAAATTGCATTCCGTCAGTTCATAGCCTGCCGGGAGCATGAGCCTGCCCCTGCGGCTCCGCGGCGTGATCGTCAGCGTCCCGGCCGGCGTAAATGCCTTCGGATCCTTGACGGTCTTCACTATGCGAATGCGGCCAAGCCCGTTCTTCGGCACCGGGCGCGCCAGCGTGATGGTCAGCGCGTTCCCGCCTTTCACGACTGTCAGCGGCTCGCCGGTCATCAGGTCCGTCGCGTTGATCTCCGTGACGACGCTCCCGGCGGCGACAGGATCGACGTATTTCGTCGCCGTCGCGGCCGACACGCTGACATCGTAGGTGACGCGAAATGTGGACGTCGCCGGTGCCGAAAGCTCGACGCGGACGTACTCGTCCATTTGACCGGCAATCTGCGCGGCCGGCTGAGCGGGTGTCACTGCGACAAATACGGCAAAAGCCAGGATTGATGAGCGCACGGCCGGAGAATAGCACTGCTCGCCGCTCTGCGGCCCGGGACGGACATGCCGATTCCGGTAAACTAACGCAGGAAGTCCGCTAGCGGCTTGCGCACAAGCGCCGGCGATTCCTCGTGCGGTAGGATTCGATCTGCGCCTGCGTCAAGAGCGTCGTGTTCCGATAGCAGAACTCCAGGACGATCCGGATCTGCTTGCACTCCGTGAGGACCTGCTGGCTGAGCGCTCCGATGACCGGCCATCGAAGGATGTCGACGAACCACGGAAGCCCCTGTTTGTAGCTCGCGGCGTCGACCAACACCAGTTTCGACAGCACGCCTGGCTGCTTCTCTTCGAGCTCCACGGCGGTTGCGAGCGCTACGCCGCCGCCGAATGAGTGCCCGAGCAGCGTGATGTTTTTCAAACCGTGCCTGGCGATGACGCAATGAGCGGCGGTCCGGAGCCGAAGATCTCGACATGAAGCTCGGCCGGCGGAGGATGCACGCAGCGCTACGCGCGAGCCGTCTTCTTGAGCATCCAGCCATAGAGCCACGCGACCAGACCCGCGAAGGCGAGCGCGCCGAGCCACGGCGCCGCCTCGAACGTGTCGGGCATCAGCGATAGCGGCGCGTCATTGTTGAACCCCACGATGAGGCCGGCCATGACGACGCCGAACAGACTCTCGCCAACGATCAGACCTGACGCGACCAGCGTGCCGAGCCGTTCCGCCCTGGCTGGATTCTTCGCCTTCGCCGTCTTCTTCGCATACCAGGTCGAGACAATGGCGCCGAGCACGACGGCGAACGTGGCTGACATCGGCAGGTAGATGCCGATGCCGACCGCGAGCGGCGGAATGCGCAGTTTCTTCGCGGCGCCGAGCGCCGCGTCGATGAGGATCAGCGCGACGCCGACAAGCGCGCCGATGCCGATCATCTTCCAGTCGAGATTGCCGCCGATGACGCCTTGCGCGAGCGCCGAGATCAGCGTCGCCTGCGGCGCAGGCAGCGGATTGGCGGCGACGACACCGACGTTGGCGGCCCCGGCGAAGCCATACGCCTTCGCCAGAAGATTCAGAATCGACGGAATCACGGCGGCGCCCGCGATCACGCCGACGATCAGCGCGATCTGTTGGCGCCTTGGCGAAGCGCCGACCAGCTGCCCTGTCTTGAGATCCTGCAGATTGTCGTTGGAGATCGTCGCGCACGCAAAGACGATCGCCGTGACGAAGAGCGCAAACGCGACGAGGGCCGCGCGATTCTCCGGCGTCGGCTGCACGCCGATCGACAGCACCGTCGCGCAGATGACGATGCCAAGAATGCCAATGCCGGAAATGGGGCTGTTCGACGCGCCGATGAGGCCGGCCATGTAGCCGGCCACGCCTGCGATCAGGAAGCCGATCAGGAACACGAACGGCACGGCGATCAGCGTCAATAGGCCGGCGTGCGGCGCGAGCATCGTCGAGTTGGCGAATGTGTAGGCGAGATACCCGGAAATCGCCAGGCAGACGACCGTCAGTCCGATGATCCACTGCGGCGAGAGGTCGCGGTCGAGCTCGTCACCCGTGGCTTTCGCGTTCGACGCCTTCAAGGTGCTGACGAGGCCGCCGACGACAGGGCCTGCGAGCTTCGCGAGCGTCCATATTGCGGAGACACCGATGGCGCCCGCGCCGATAAAACGTACCTGCGTGCGCCAGATCGTCAGCGTGTTGGCGGCGAGCGAGGCGTCGCCGAGAGCCGGCTGAAGATGCGTGAGAATCGGCACGGCGATCCCCCACGCGATGATCAGGCCCGCCAGCATCGCCATGCCGACCGACAATCCGACGAGATGGCCCGCGCCGAAAAGCGCCAGCGACCACGCGACGCTGTAGCCGCTTGCGCCGAACGAGCCGATCGCAAAGAAGCCGCCGACCTCTGCGGCAAGAATCCGCGTCGCCGCCACGATCGCCAGGCCGCCCGACGCGATGGTGCCGAGCACGACGGCCCTGAGGCCCTCGCGCGATTCGGTGGCGTCGGCCTTGCCTTCGCCGCGCGCGGCCGATCCAACCTTGAGCACTTCCGCAGCCGCGACGCCTTCCGGATATGGCAAATCCGAATTCGTCACCAGCGCGCGCCGCAGCGGAATCGTGAACATCACGCCGAGAATGCCGCCGGCGACGCAGATCAGAAACGATTGCCAGAATGGAAACCCCGTCCACCAGCCGACGATGACAAGACCCGGCAGCACGAAGATGATCGCCGACAGCGTGCCGGCTGCCGACGCCACCGTCTGGACGATGTTGTTCTCGAGAATCGATGAGTCCTTGACCATGCTCAGGATCGCCATCGAGATGACAGCGGCGGGAATTGACGAAGCAAACGTCAGCCCGACCTTGAGCCCGAGATAGACGTTGGCGGCCGTGAACACCGTGGTGATCAGCGCGCCGAGGACCAGACCGCGGATAGTGAGCTCTCTGACTTCTCTGTTGGCCATCGGGCGCGATGTTAACCCGAAGCTGGGCTATCGTGGGCTCGATGAAACGCTGGATTCTGTGTCTCTCGGTTTCCGCTTCTCTTCTTGCCGAAGCGCAAGGGCCGATCACCGTCGTCCGGGCCGGACGTCTGTGGGACGGGTCAAAGACCGTCACCAACGCAACCGTCGTCATCGAGAACGGCAGGATCGTGAGCGTCGGCACCGGCGCGGCGAAAACGCCGGCGGGCGCGACCGAGATCGACCTTTCGAAGTACACCGTCATTCCCGGCCTGATCGATCTGCACACCCACATGACGTACTACTGGGACCAGGCCCCCGGCACGCGTCCGTTGGGTCAGGCCCGCCGCCCGGCCGACGAGACCGCTCAGCTTTCCGCGGTCAATGCCTTGAAGACGCTCGAGACCGGCGTGACGACCGTCCGCGACCTCGGCGCCTCAGGCGGCGCCGACTATCTGATGCGCGAAGCGATCGCGACCGGCCGCATGACCGGCCCGCGCCTCATCGTCTCTGGCGGCGGCGTGAGCGGAGGCCGCGGCTCGACGCCGGCCGCGCTCGCCGAGGTTGCGGTCGATCGCGTGAAGGCCGGCTCCGACTGGATCAAGGTCTACGCGTCGCGCGGTAGCTTTCAGAGCGTCGAGACGACGCAGACGTTGACGTTCGACGAGATGGAGGCGATCGTCGAGGCCGCGCACGAACTCGGCCACAAAGTCGCGATTCACTCGTACGGCGCGTCAGGGGTCAAAGACGCGGTTCGCGCCGGCGCCGACAGCGTCGAGCACGGCATCGAGCTTGATGACGAGACGCTCGCGGAGATGAAGCGCCGCGGCACGGTGTGGGTGCCGACGATCGATCACAACCAGTATTACGTTGATGTGCACAAGGACTACGGCTGGGCCGACGATGTCGTGCCGCCGCTGCAGGATTACATCCAGAAGAATCTGGATGCGACGCGGAGGGCCTTCAAAGCCGGCGTGAAAATAGGAATGGGGTCGGACGCCGTCTACTCAGGCTTCGGCCGCAACACCGGCGAGCTCGCGTGGTTCGTCAAGGCCGGCATGACGCCGGCGCAAGCCCTTGCGACGGCGACGACGATTCCCGCCGAGCTGCTCGAAATGCAGGGAACGATCGGCCGGATCGCAAAGGGCTACGCGGCCGATCTCGTGGCCGTGGCGGGCAATCCGCTCGAAAAGATCGATGCCCTTTTCACGGGCGTGAAGCTCGTGATCAAGGACGGCAAAGTCGTCGTCGACAAGCGGTAGCTTCTTATTTTGCGACGCTTTCTATTTCGAGACAAACGACGACCGGAGCTTGCCGGCGCCGCCGACGACGGGAAGCTGCAGCTTCGTGTGGTCGAGATCAACCGTCAGCTCCGTGCCCGCGGCCGGCCACAGCGTGAAGTCCTTGTCGCTCGACATGATCATCAGGCCGATGCGCTTCCCTGCCGGGATGATCTGGTCGTCCGGCTGCAGCATGAAGGTGAACGTCACGAACTCGCCGGCCTTGAGCGGCGCGCCTCGCGACTTCGAGCGATAGTCGTAGCCCGTTGTGAGCGACTTCCAGTTCTGCGGATCCGCCCACCCGCGCGTAATGAGATTCACAGTTCCGATCGGGCCGTCTGTCCACGGCAGCTGCACAAGCCACACCGAAAGATTCGCCGCGGGCTTCGATGACGCCATGCGAATCGTGACTGTCGAGATGCCCGAGATGTGCACGGGCTGCGCGAGCTCCGGCGTCGCGTAGATCAACCGGTTCGACGACGACTCGCTCTTTGCGAGCGCGGCGCCGCCGAACTCGACGTTGTCGATGAGCGTTTCACGGCCTTGCTTCGGCGTTGCCTCGGTGGACAGCGCGCCTGCCTTCGCGCCGCCGGTTGAAAGATGCAACATGACCGGCTCGGCTTCGGGATTCGGATAGTTACGATACGTCGTGAGCTGGCCGGTGTTTCCGCCAGTGCTCTCACGGACGATCGACGCCTTCGGATCGCGCTCGACGTTATTGTTGATGCCGTAGAGGAACCGCGTGAACCAGCGATTCATCATCGCCAGCGGCGGGTTCCCGCCGTGACCGCCCTGATGGAAGTAGAACTGGAGCGGCACACGGCCTCTCAGCGCGAACGCGATGCGCGTGCTGTGCTCGGGGACGACGTTCCAGTCGTTGAAGGCGTGGGCCATGAGCACCGCGGCCTTGATGTTGTCAACTTTGTTGAGAAGATCGCGATCCGCCCAGAAGTCGTTGTAGTCGCCGTGCTCGCGGTCACGGCCTTTGACGAACATCCCGTCGCGCACAATCGCGTTGCACTTCTCACGACGCTCCGGATCGCCGCTGTTGACGTAGTCGTAGAGGAAATCGATGTCTTCGCCGAGCCAGCCGCCCGGGTGACGTACCAGGCCGTTGCTGCGGTAGTAGTGGTAGTAGGACGTATTCGGCGCGACGGGGATGATCGCTTCCAGTCCCTTGACGCCCGTGGTCGCCGCCGCGACAGGGATCGTGCCGTTGTACGACGTGCCGGTCATGCCGACTTTGCCGGTTGTCCACGTCGCCACGACGTCGGGAACGGTGCCGTTAATTTTCGAAAAGCCTTTCGCGCGGCCGTTGAGCCAGTCGATCACGGCTTTCGGCGCCTTCTCTTCGGCCTCACCGCCAACGGTGGCACAGCCCTGCGAGAGGCCCGTGCCTGGTGCTTCGGAACGAACGACCGCAAAGCCGCGCGGCACCCAGGTGTTTTCAAGACCCTTGGAGTTCGAAATGCTCTCGCGCACGTTTTTGAACGGAATCGCCGGCTGGCTCGTGCGCGGCGGCGGCGCGGCGCCGAGTTCCTGTTTGACGTTCCAGAGAAATTCGCGCGGACCGGACGTGCCGGCGAAGTAGGGCGACGACTCGTAGATCACCGGAACTTTCAGTCCTTCGGTGTCCGTCTGCTTCTGCCGCGTGACGTCGACGAACATGCGGTCGCGCTTGCCGTCGGCGTCGGAGTCGAACTCTGTCTCGACCCACAGCGTCTGCCGTATCCATGACGACGCGTCCTGGAACGCCGGCACGATCTGCGCCTGGCCGTCGGCGAACACCGGCCGGGCGTGCGGCGTTTGCGCAGACGGCAACACGGAAAACGCGGTGAGCCCGACGACTGCGACGAGAGCGAGACGCTTCATGGCTGGCATTATAGAATTGCTTTCCATGACACGGCGGTTTCTCCCCGCGGCTTTCCTCGCCGCACTTCTTATCAGCACGCCAGCAGCTCAAACTCCCCGTATCTATTGGGCCGACGAAGTGCCCGTCGGCTGGAACGGGAAAGCCACGCCGGACCTGCTGACGGTGCCGGAAAAAACGCGTTTTACGCGGACGACATCCACGATCCAGCTCCACGAGTGGATCGCGGCGCTCAAGCTCAAGTCCGAGAACCTGCACGTCGTGAACATGTTCACGAGCCCTCGCGGGAAAGTGTCGCCGGCGATCGCAATCGCCCAGCCGCGCGTAACGACCGCCGAACAGGCGCGCAACTCAGGCAAGCCTGTGGTGTTTCTGCTGGGCAACATTCATCCGCCGGAGTCGGAAGCGGCGGAGGCGCTGCTGATGGTCGCGCGCGACCTGGCGACCGGCAGGCACAAGGCGATACTCGACAGCCTCGTCGTGATGATTGCGCCGATCTACAACGTCGACGGCACGGACACGTTCGTCACGCAGGACGGATCGCTCGGCAGCGAGACGCCGCACATTCAAGGCGTTCGCGAAAACTCGCGCGGGCTGGATCTCAATCGCGACTCCGTGAAGCTCACGGAAGTCGAGTCGCAGGGTCTCTACCGCACGCTCAACGACTGGGACCCGCTGCTCTTGCTTGACGGCCACCTTATGAGCCGGGTCAATCATGGCTACGCGAACACGTACGGGACCACGACCGTGCCTGCGTCGGCGCCGGGGCCGCGCGACTACATGCACGAGAAGCTCTTCCCGGCGGTGCGCAATGCCGTGCGGACCAGGTTTGGTCTCGAGGTGTTTTCGCACGCGCTCGCGACGCCGAACGCCTGGCCGCCCACCGCGTGGAGCCACGACCGCGCGGCATGGAGCGTCGAAGCAAAATTCATCGTCAACGACTACGGGCTGCGCAACCGTTTCGCGATCATCACGGAAACACCGGGCCAGCCCACGTTCGAGCGCCGGATCTACGCGCAGTACGCGTACTTCATCGCGCTGCTTGAATACACGGCGGCGCACGCGAAGGAAATGCAGGCCGTCGTCAAAGCCGCGGACGACAAGACGGTCGCCGACGTGCTTGCGGGGTCGGAATCCGGCCAGCTTCGCAACTTCCTCGACGGCGAATATCAGTCGGCCGGCAAGATCGATCTGCTCGCCTATCGCACGAATGAGCCCGCGTATCGGCCGGGCACGAGCGTGCTCTCCACGAAGCCCGGCACGGCGTCAGGCCCGCCCGAGGTCGTAACCAATGTTGACGACCTCACCAAACCCGTCGGCACGCGTTCGGCGTGGGTGCCCCGGGCGTACGTGATTCCATCGCAGTACGCGGAGATCGCAGCGAAACTCCGCGCGCACAACATCAAGGTCACGACGCTCGACCGGCGCGTGCGCGTCGAAGGCGAAGAATTTCGCATCGACGGAGTGAGAAAGGTCCGGCGCGCCGGGTATGACATGACGACGCTCGACGGCGCGTTCGAGACGGTGGCATCACGCGAGTTCGAAGCGGGCGCGTTTTACGTCGACATGGCGCAGCCGATGGCTAATGCCGCGTTCTACTACCTCGAGCCGCAAGCGCGCGACGGCTTCGTGGGCTGGTGGGTGTTCGACGAAATTCTGAAGAATGCGAAAACGTATCCGGTGTTCAAAGTCAAAAAACTGAACTAGCGCGTCCCCTTTTCGGAATCTTCAGGAGATCTGCCGTGAACAAATACGCCCCTGTCTATCGTCGCCGTGTTGCCTCTTTGGGAATGTTGCTGGCCGCTGTCTTCGTCTGGGCCACGGTCACGCCGCTCGCGCAGAACGCGCCCGCGCCGGCGCCGGCCGCCGCGGCGACGGCCGCACAGGCAGCAAAGAAAACGCTGACGCTCGACGACTACAGCACGTGGAAGACCATCAGCGGCCAGGAAATCTCCGGCGACGCCAAATGGGTGGCTTACGTGCTGCAGACGAGCAACGTCCCGACCACCGAAACTAAACCGGTGCTGCACCTGCAGAACCTCGCGACAGGCAGTGAAGTTACGGTCGCGGACGCGACCGGCAACGCGTTCTCTGCTGACTCAAAGTGGCTCGCCTACTCGGTGGAACCCGCGGCCGCGGGCCGCGGCGGACGCGGCAATCGTGGTGGAGGCGCGCCAGCGACTGATCCCGCGCCGGCCACGCCGGCGCCGACGATACCCGCACCGACCACACCCGCGGACCCGGCACCGGCGGCACCAGGCGCACCCGCTGTCACGAGCGCACCGGCGCCGCAGGGCACACCCGTAACTCCTGCCCCCCAACCACGCCGGCTCGAACTCAGGAATCTGGCAACCGGCGAAATAAAGAGCTGGCAGGACATTCAGTCGTTCACGTTCTCGCCGAGCGCGACGCATCTGCTCCTTCGCCGCCGCGCGCCTCAGGCCGCGGGCGGGGGACAAAACGCGGCCGGCGGCGGCGCGGCGGCGGCTCCAGCCGCGGGCGCACCGGCGGCTCCGGCGGCTCCCGCCGGCCCGCGCGGCGTTGACGTCACGATTCACAATCTCGTCACCGGCAAGGATCAACTGCTCGGCAGCGTCGCAGATTCCGCCTTCAATAAATCCGGCGACATCCTCGCCTACACGGTCGATGCCGCGACGAAGGACAGCAACGGCCTGTTCGTGATGGACCTGAAGACCAGCCGCATCTACCCGCTTGACAACGACGCGAAGCTCTACAACCGGCTCACGTGGAACGACAAAGGCGCTTCGCTCGCGGTACTCAAAGGCCTCGACGTCGAGAAGATGCGCGAGAAGAACAACGTGCTGCTCGTTTACACCGACGTGAAGGCGCAGCTTGTTGACGCCGACGCGCCGCCGCCGGTGCTCCTCGACCCGTCGAAGGCGACGGGCATGCCCAAAGACTGGGTGATCAGTGAACGGACGACGCTCGATTGGAGCGAGGACGGCAAGCGCGTGTTCTTCGGGATGAAGCCGCAGGTGGCGACGCCGGTCGCGGGTGCGCGGCGCAATGCCGACGAAGTCGCCGACGTGGACATCTGGAACACGGGCGACGAGCGCATTCAGAGCCAGCAGATGATTCGCGCCGACCAGGATCGCAACTTCGCGTTCCGCGAAGCGTTCGACGCGGGCGCGAAGCGGTTCGTGCTGCTCGCTGACGAAACGCTGCGCGACGTCGACGTCTCGCCGGACGGCCGGTGGGCGATCGGCCGCGACACGCGCGGCTACATCTCCGACTACAAACCGGCAGCGGCCGACATCTACCTCGTCAACACCAGCACCGGTGACCGCTCGCTGATCGCGAAAAACCACCTCCTCGGCGCCGGCACGCCGGGGTTTTCGGCCGACAGCAAGACGTATCTGTTCTGGCGCGACAGCAAGTTCCAGGCGTACAGCCTCGACACGGGCCTGACCAGGACGCTCGATGCGGCCGGGCCCGCAACGCCCGCACGCAAAGGCGCGGCTGCGGCACCAGCGGGCACGAACTTCGTGAACCTGGAGTACGACCACCCGGGACCGAAGCCGTCGTATGGCGTCGCCGGTTACACGAGTGACGGCAAGCACGTGATCGTGAATCAGCGCTACGACCTGTGGCTCGTGCCGCTCGATGGATCACCCGCGAAGAACTTCACGAACGGCGTCGGCACAAAGAACGAGATCCGGTTCCGCTACGTGCGGACCGAGCCGGCCGAACCGGGCGCCGCTGGATTCGGCGCGCGCGGCGGCGGCCCGCCGCGGCCGATCGACCTGTCGAAGCCGGTCACGCTCTCGGCGTACGGCGAGTACACAAAGAAGGCCGGCTTCTACGAGCTCGCGGGCGCGAACACCGACAAAGCAGCGCTACGCGAAATCGTTTATGAAGACGCAGCCTTCAGCACGCCGCTGCGCGCGCAGAAGGGTGATTCCTACATCTTTACGCGCCAGACGTTCCAGGAATTCCCGGACCTTCGCGTCTCGGGCGCCGACTTCAAGGCGTCGAAGAAAATCACGAACGCGAACCCGCAGCAGGCGGATTTCAACTGGGGCCGGCGCATCCTGTTTGATTTCAAGGATAAGTTCGGCCACCGGCTGCAGGGCGTTCTCGCTATTCCGGATGACTACAAGACGGGCCAGAAGCGGCCGATGATCGTGACGTTCTATGAAGAAAACGCCTCGAACCTCAACCGCTACCAGGCGCCGTCATACGTGACCGGCATGGGCTCGGTCCCGGTGCAGGCCGTGAGCGAGGGCTTCCTCACGATGATGCCGGACATTCACTATCACACCGGTTCGTCGCACAGCGACCAGCTCGACGCCGTCGAAGCCGCGACGAAGAAAGTGATCGAGATGGGCTACGCCGATCCCAAGCACATCGGTCTCAACGGCCACAGCTACGGCGGCGAAGGCGCGTCGTTCATCGCGACGCGATCCAAGATGTTCGCCGCCGTCGGCACGGGCGCCGGCGTGACGGACCTCTACACCGACTTCAGCCAGAGCTGGGGCTGGTCGTACCAGGTCACCGGCGGCAGCGGCGCGAACGGGAACGATTACTACCTCTACGGCCAGGGCCGATGGGGCTTTTCACCATGGGACAAGCCCGAGGTCTACCATTTCGAGTCGGCGATCACGCACGTGCCCAATACCGTCGCGCCGATTCTCATCATGCACGGCACCGCGGATCCCACCGTGTCGTTCGCCGAGAACATGAACTTCTACAACGCGCTTCGCTACAACGGGAAGAAAGCCACGCTCCTCGCTTATCCCGGCGAAGGACATGGCCTCCGCGGACTTGCGAACCGCAAGGACCTCACGGCTCGTTACATGCAGTTCTTCAATCACTATCTCCGGGACGGCATCGCGCCGGACTGGCTGTTGAAGGGCGTGTCGTACATCAACAAAGCCGACTACGAGGCGAACAAAATTATTAAGTAAGGCTCAATTTCTTCTTCACAAACTCCAGCGCTTCGGGAAAATCGTGGCCATGGTTCAAGTGGCCACGATCGTGGAATTCGAAGTAGCTGCAGCCGAGCTGCTTGGCGACAAACCGCGCTTCTGAAACAGGAATGCACGGGTCGTCGGCGGAGTTGTATACCGCGAGCCACTGTTGGTTCTCGCGGATCTTCTGCCACTGCCAGGGCGCGTCGTAGTAGCCGCTGGCGGCTTCAGAGGCGTCGCCGAGATCGGTGTGACACACGCCGACCAGAATCGAGCCGAGCAGCCGATGCGTTTCTGCGTATCGCATCGCCGCGACCGCGCCGGAAGAGTGGCCGATGAGAATTGTGTCTTCGTCAGCCTCGAGCGATTCCAGGTAGGGAAGCCAGATCGAGGCACGCGCCTTCACGTTATCGGGAAACGTGTGGTTGATCGCATCGATACCGAGCGCGCGGAGTTCCCGCTCGAGCCACGGCAGCCAGTGATCGCCCGCGGTACAACCACCGTTGCCGTGGATCAGAATCGCCTTCACGCCGCTTACTCTAGAGCGCCCGGAGCATCTCCGCCAAAAAACGGTTATTAGCTCGGGGCCCATATAATCAGCCCTCCTATGAGCCTGGCCGCCGGAACGAGACTCGGCCCGTACGACATCGTCGCGCCGCTCGGTGCGGGCGGAATGGGCGAGGTGTATCGCGCCCGTGACGCTCGCTTGGACCGCGAGGTGGCGATCAAAATCCTGCCGGAACTGTTTGCGCAGGATCCCGAGCGGCTCACCCGCTTCGAGCGCGAAGCCAAAGCGCTGGCCGCGCTCAACCATCCGAACATCGCGGCCATCTATGGACTCGAGGGCAACGCCCTCGTCATGGAGCTGGTCGAGGGCGAGGACCTGTCAGACATCATTCGGTCCCGGCTTCCAGCTGGAGCGATGAGTATTGAAGACGCACTGCCCATCGCGCGCCAGATCGCCGATGCGCTCGAGGCCGCGCACGAACAGGGCATCGTCCATCGCGACCTCAAGCCGGCCAACATCAAGGTGCGCGCCGACGGCACGGTGAAGGTGCTCGACTTCGGCCTCGCCAAAGCGATGGACTCCGGCGCGAGT
>JBKJHW010000118.1:0-11785 GCA_046598935.1 Vicinamibacterales bacterium
GGCACCCATTTGTCGCCGAAGCTGTCGTTGTGCTCGGCGCGCAGGCTCGATGCGAGCGAACCGAAGCGCCCGATGAACTGATGTTGAACGGCCACGCCCGCGTTGTTGCGCGCAGCTTTTACAGTGGTTGAAGCCATGCGGTCGGTGAGTGTGGCGCGCTCGCCGTCCCAATCGACGAGTGCCGTCACGAGTTGCGTCACTCGGGTGTCGATGCGCCCGTTCAACTGATAGCTCAAAAACTGACGCCGCAGAAGGTTGTTGGAGTCGTACGTGAAATCCGAAAATGCAAACGGCGCGACGGCCGACCCGAACCTCGGCACGTATGAAGCGTCTGTCTTGAGGTTGGTCGAATCCTGGCGCGTTCGCGTGAAACTGTAGGCGGCTCGATGCGTCCACGATCCGGCGAGCTGTTGGGCGATCGATCCGCCGATGGCTGTATCGCGATGATCAAAATACGCATCGCTCTCTTTGGAGCCGAATGCGGTTTGTCCCGGCGTGCCGACGCGCCCCTCTTCGAGGCGTCCAACGGTACGCAGCTGAATCTGCGGAGACAGGCGGCCTCCCCCTGACCAGGAGAACGTGTTGTTGGTCATCCGGCTATGGGGTACGCGGTTGTCGGCGGCTGTCGCGGCTGCGCCGAGCGAGTAGTCCCACCCTCGCGCCGCGCCGCTGAACGAACCGGTGCCGCGGTGTGTGCCGTACGTGCCGGTTTCTGCGCTGGCGGCCAACGACGGTCTGGCCGTCACTCCCCTCAGTGTCACGAGCTGGATCACCCCAGCCATCGCGTCTGATCCGTAGAGCGCAGACTGCGCGCCGCGCACCACTTCCACTTGCGCCAGGTTGGTTGTCGTCAGGCCACCGAAGTTAAATGTGCCGCCGGGCTCGTTGAGCGTCACGCCGTCGAGCAGCACCTTCGTGTAGGTGCTTTCGCCGCCACGAAGGAAGAAGGATGTCTGTCCGCCTGCGCCGCCGGTTTGAATCACCGCGACGCCCGGTGTTTCACGGACCAGATCGGAAATCAGAATGGAGCCGCGCCGTTCGATATCGTCGCGGTTGAAGGTCGTGATGCTCGCGCCGACCTGACCGGCGGGCGCCGCATCGCGCGTGGGCGTGACGACCACCGAATCGCTGACCGGCGCGGGTTCGAGAACGAGGCGCGGCGAGCCGGAGAACTTGGTTGATGCGGTCTTGAAGCCGGCGAGCGACGCTTCGATCGTGCAGTTGTTGCACTCCGCGACGACAAACCGGCCGTCAGCCCTCGTCAGCGTCGAGGCGACTTCCTTTGCCGAGGCGTCGAGCACGCGAATGCGCGCGCGCGGAACGGCGCCGCCGGTGCTGTCAACGACCACACCCTGAAGAGGCGCAGCGAAGACCAGCGATGGAATGGAGAGAAGAATAGCGAACAGGAACGAGCGAGCGTATTTGCCCATGAATGGGCCTCCTTCGGCGTTGTCTCGCGCCGATTGCAGGACGGGCCCAGTGGTCAGGTTTCCTGACTTGCGAGGTGATCGTTGAGTTCTCGCCTTCCCATGCCCAGGCACAGTGGCGTCTCGCTCGGATTCACTGCGAATCACAGTGAATGCGGCGAAAACATAAGCTCAACACGCTCGCTTACAGTGGCGGCACCGTGTGGGATTTGCGCCCACTTCCCATGCTTCCACCGGGTTGACGTCGGTTAAGTAGGGGATGTTAGCACCAGTCGTTCGATGGCGCGCAAACCCTCGTCGCCGATGTCGAGGCTGTGCTCGTTCACATACAGCTTGATGTGTTGGTCGCACACTTCGTCCGACATTTCCTGCGCGTGCTCGCGCACGTACGCGCGGCTCGCCTCCGGATGGTCGAACGCGTATTGCACCGACGCTCGAATCGCGCGCTCGAGCGCGTCGGCCGTCTCGACGTCGATGTCCGAACGCACGCAGATGCCTGCGAGCGGAACAGGCAGGTGCATTTCCTGTTCCCACCAGTCGCCGAGATCGGCAACCTTCACCAGTCCGTGATCCTGATACGTGAATCGGCTCTCGTGAATAATCAGGCCCGCGTCGACGTCGCCGTTCTCGACCGCTCCAAGGATCTGGTCGTAGCGCATCTCGACCACGTTGCCCACGGCTGGCACCGCGAGCGATAGAAGGCGAAACGCGGTCGTCTCCCGGCCGGGGATCGCGATCGTGCCGCGCGCGGCCTCGGCGAGTGACATCGGCGCTCTCAACGCATCATTCAGCGTCGCGGCGCGCGCGACGACGAGCGGTCCCACGCCGTGGCCGAGCGCCGCGCCGCTTCGAAGCAGGCGATACCGTTGTCCGACGCCGGCGAATGCGCCGACGCTGAGTTTCGTGATGTCGAACTCACCGGAATGCGCGCGCCGGTTGAGCACTTCGATGTCGAGGAGAACGGGCGTGATCCTGCAGGGGGTCTCAACGAGCCCGTGCGTCAACGCGTGAAAGGCGAACGTGTCGTTCGGGCACGGCGAGTGGCCGAACGTCAGCTCACGCATTCGGGATTCCCAACGCGCGCTCGATTGCAGCAACGACGAGGGGCGTGGCGGCCGTGATCGCCGAAAACGCCTTGTCGAAGTGCCAGCGGCCTCGATCGGCCTCTTCGATCTCGTTGGAGATCGCGCGTATTTCGATCGCGGGAATGCCGGCCAGCGCCGCGGCGCGGAGAACGGCGAAACCCTCCATGGCTTCGACGTCGATCTTGCCCCGCCTTTCCGCCCGCATGCCGGCTGTGCCCCCGACGCGCGCGCTCGTGCCGATCGGGATGACGCGAGCGTCAGAGAGCGCGATGCGCGCGGCCGCAACGAGCTGCGCAGACGGCATGACTGTGGACGGCGCCCATTCTGCAGGGACGCCGAGATCGCAATAGTGCGACTCGCTGCCGATCACGAGAGTGCCGGGAACGAGCCCACTGAGCCGGCGCGAGCCGGCGATGCCGACGTGGAGCACCGCGACGGGCAACGCGCGGGCGATTTCCGCCGCCGTCGACGCGGCCGCTTCGACTGGGCCGACGCCGCAGACGAGTCCGCGCCACGGGCCCAAAGCCAGCTCGCGGGCGGTCGCCGCGACGACAAGAACGGAAGCGGTGGGAATCATGCTGTGCGGATGCATCTAATATAGTTGAGAGGATGCCGAATCGCCTTTCGGGGCTTCAGGAGATCACCGGGAAGCTCGACGCCGGCGAGCGCCTTTCGTTTGACGATGGCGTGGCCCTGTTCAATCATCCGGATCTCCACGCGATCGGCCGGCTGGCTAATCGCGAGCGCGAGAAGCGCCACGGCGCGAACACGTTCTACAACTACAACCTGCGTCTCGAAGCGACGAACGTGTGCGTGGCCTCGTGCCTGTTCTGCTCGTTCGCGCGGCTGAAACCGGGCGACGCCGACGCCTACACGATGACGCTCGAGCAGGTATTCCAGAAGCTGCGCGACCGCGCCGATCAGCCGCTGACCGAAGTGCATGTGGTCAACGGGCTGCACCCCGATCTGCCGTTTTCGTACTACGTCGAGTTGCTGCAGGGCCTCAAGAAGATCCGGCCGAATATTCACCTGAAATGTTTTACGGCCGTCGAGATCGCGTTCTTCGCCGACCTCTACAAGATGACCGACGAACAGGTCATGCGCGAGTTGATCGCCGCGGGGCTCGATTCGCTCCCCGGCGGCGGCGCGGAGATTTTCGCGGAACACGTCCGTAAGAAAATTTCGCACGACAAAGCCGATGCCGACCGGTATCTGTCGATCCATCGACTCGCGCACGGCATGGGCATGAAGACGAACGTCACGATGCTCTACGGCCACATCGAGACGTTCGAAGACCGCATCGACCACATGCTGCGCGTCCGCGCGCTCAATGACGAAACGGGCGGATTCCAGGCGTTCATCCCGCTCGCGTTTCATCCGGACAACAACCAGTTGCGCAAGCTGCCGGCGCCGTCGGCCAGCGACACACTGCGCACCCACGCGGTGGCGAGGCTGATGCTCGATAACGTCTCTCACATCAAGGCGTTCTGGATCGCCACGGGCGTAGACGTCGCGCAAATTGCGCTCTGGTACGGCGCCGACGACCTCGACGGCACCGTGCAGGAAGAGAAGATCTACCACATGGCCGGCGCCCGTACGCCGGTCGCCATGACGACCGGCGCGCTTCGGCGGCTGGTCACCGCCGCCGGCCGACACCCGGTTGAGCGCGACACTTTCTATAATGTGATTGAGAAGGTTCAATAGTTCCAGATCCACAGTGCGACGTTCCCAGGAGAACACCGATGTCATTTACCCTTCCGTCTCTTCCGTACGACTTCGCTGCTCTCGAACCGCATATCGACAAGCAGACGATGGAGATTCATCACGGCAAGCATCACAACGCGTACGTGACCAACCTCAACGCCGCGATCGAGAAGCATCCGCAGCTGGCAAGCAAGTCGAGCTCGGAACTCATCGAGAGCCTCGGCTCGGTGCCCGAAGACATTCGCACGGCGGTCCGCAACAACGGCGGCGGGCATGTGAATCACACGATGTTCTGGAACATCATGGCGCCGGGCAAGGGCGGCGCGCCGACCGGCGCGATCGCCGAGGCGATCACCAGCACGTTCGGCAATTTCGACACGCTGAAAGATCAGATGAACAAGGGCGGCGCCACGCGCTTCGGCAGCGGCTGGGTGTGGCTCGTCGACAACGGCGGCAAGCTTGCCGTTGAGAGCACGGCGAACCAGGACAACCCGTCGATGGAAGGCCGCAAGCCGATCTTCGGCATCGACGTCTGGGAACACGCCTACTACCTGAAGTACCAGAACCGCCGGCCCGATTACCTCGCGGCGTGGTGGAATGTCATCAACTGGGACGAAGTGAACCGGCGGTTCCGGTAGTTTCTAGCTCGAACGTTGCCGGTGTCGGTCGGACGCGCGCTTCGCAAGATAGAGCAGCGGACCGACGATTGGTAGCACGACGAAGATCAGCACCCATACCTTGGTGACTGACTTCGAGATGACAGCCCAGATGATCGGCCCGATGTGCAGCAGCACAATCAGGCCGATCATTAATTGCGCGTCGATCGGAACGCTCACGCGTTAGGTTTCGTTTCCACGGCAGGAAATGCCGCAGGAAATGCAACCGCAGAAGAAATCACCCGAGACACAGTCGCAGTCGCATCCCGGGTTCTGGATCTCGCAGCAGCCCATGCACCATTGGTTTGAGCAGTCATAGTGCGCGTCCTGCACAGCGCTGTTGCACGCGCCTGTCCTGGTGGAGGAGAACCCGAAGCCGCACTGTCCGCTGCCCGTGCAGCTGGGTCCGTCAAAGGGCGCGTCGGCATAGAGCGTCTCCGGCGCCGGCAGATACTGCATGATCGACATCGCTGTGGAGCGCAGCCGGTGCGGCAGCCAACCGACTTGCTCCGCCTGTCGCTCGAGAATGCGCACGTCTTTGGCGAAGCCGCTCAGGTCCGTCTCGATCGCGCCGAGCAGGGTCAGTAACGACTTCGTATCATCGTTGAACGTCGCGCGGCCCTGTTCCTTGATTTCGCCCGAGTAGACGCTGACGCCATCGATCGAGAGCGAACCCGACCGTCCTTCGAACTCGACCTTGACCACGCGCTTGGACCAGATCAAAGACTCGGACAAGCTCTTCCTGCCATTGATGCCTTTTCGCGACTCGAACGAACCGACATTGACAGAGCTTTCACCGACGAGATCAGCCTTGATTGTGATCTGGTCGCCCTCGACGACCGGCTTGTGCACCCGATAGCTCTTGATGCCTTGCCGGCTTGCCGTTTCGCCGGCAGCCACCATTGTCGGCCAACCGGATTCGTTGCGTTGGGCCTGAACGAAATTCAAACCGCCCAGGCCGACGAGTGCAGCGACGATTGCGAATTTCATACGACGTGCGATTGACATACGTCCTCCTTTGTTTCCTAGCGTTTCCTAGCGTTTGTTCTCCAGCGCGGCCAGCACTTCCGCTTCGCTGTCCGCGCTGAGCTTGCCCGTCCAGATGCGCCGCACCGTCTTTGTGGCGTCCGTCAGGATGACCGTCGGCGTGCTGCGGATTCGCGCGAACTCCGGGATCGAAACGAGCGAATCCGGTTCAAACCCATGGCTCGAGACATAGGCACGGCCGATCGCCGCTTCTTCCTGAGTCAGGACGACGATCTGCGTCTGGGCATGTGCGCTCCTCGCGAGCTGCGCGTAGAACGGCATGCTCGCCGTGCAGAACTTGCATCGGCTCTGCACGATGATCAGGAGCGTCGCCGGCTTCGCCGAGAGCGCCACCGATCCAAGGTTCTCGTCCAAGACATCGCCGGTCCTGTAAGGCGGCGCTGCTTCACTACGTTCGATTGCCGGCTGGGTCGGCCGCGACATCCGCGCGTGCGCGTACGTGCCGACGACCAGCACAACCGCCCCGACGATTGCGACGTTCACGACCATTTCAAACCCGGCGGCGAAAGCCCGCCACACACCTTGACGCGTCATCGTTTTGCCCTCCGATACCCCGATGGACGACGACGCTAGCACCAACAGGTGGACCTGGCAAGTAGTCTTTAGGTGGTGTGATTCTTGCGTGAATGCCGCTGCTAAAACAGCGTAACGCGAACCGGAAAACCGGCTTCAACGGCGTTCGTATTAGCCGGGATTTCGATGTAGCCGTCGGCGTTGGCCATCGATGTGATGTCGCCGGAGCCCTTGAACGCAGGCTCGGCGTGGCCGTCGACAAGCCGCACTGTATAAAACTGATGCCGGTCCGTCGCAGACGCGATCCGCCGGGCAAGCGGAACGGTCATCGTCCGAGGTTCCCAAGCCGGAAGCCGGGCGAGCTTTCTCAGGACAGGTATCAAGAGGATGTACGCGTTCGAAAGGCACGAGGTCGGATTGCCCGGCATGCCAAAAAACAATACCGGGAGTCGATTCTCCCTGGGATGCTCTGGAGAAACGACTCTCGGTATTGTGGCGAACGCTGTCGGTTTTCCGGGCTTCACGGCGATCCCGTGAAACAGGATCGTGCCGCGCGAGCCGATGACGTCGCGCACCAGATCGCGGTCGCCAACAGAACTGCCTCCGGAAAATACAATCAGGTCGTAGGCAACAGCCGCGTCGAGGACGCGATCGAGTTCGTGGATCGAATCGCCTGGTGACGCGAGCGCAACAGGACGGCCGCCATGGCGGCGCGCGACGGCCTCGAGCGTAAAGCGATTGATGTCGTAAATGTGTCCCGGCGCGAGCGGCAGGCCCGGCGCGACAACTTCGTTACCGGTCGACACAATCGCGACCGTTGGCTTCGCAAACACTTCAACCTCATCGACACCGACTGCCGCGAGCGCGCCGACGCGGCTCGGCGTCAGCACGTCGCCGCGCGAAACAACGGCCGCGCCCTTCGCGATATCAGCGGCGCGGCGGCCGATATTGTGATCAGGCTTCACTGCCTTCGACAGCGTCACGTGCGCGCGGGCCTGCAGGCCCGCACCTGCGTCACGCTGAGATACGGCCGTTTCTTCAACCATGACAACCGCGTCCGCGCCGGCCGGCATGGGAGCGCCCGTGGCGATCTCAACGCATTCTCCGGCCCGAATCTCGCCGGGAAAAACTTCTCCGGTGAACAAACGGCCTATCACGCGGAGAACCGCGGAGGGCGCGGAGCAATCCACGCTTCTAACCGCATAGCCGTCCATCGCAGAGCGATCGAACGGCGGCACATCGAGCGACGACACGACGTCCGCAGCAGCAACGCGGCCGTCGGCGTCGCCGATTGGAATCGTCTCAGTTCGCGCGATCGGCGACGTCGCATCGAGCGCGACCTTCAGCGCCTCATCAAACGGCATCGTGGACGTGAACGGACGCATTACTTGCGCAGCTCGCCGACGATGTGGCCCAGTTCGGGAATGACGAGCCGCTCCATCGCAAGGCGCACGGCGGCTTCAGACCCAGGCAGCACGAAGATGACTTTGCCCTTCGCAATGCCGGCGCACGCGCGCGACAACATCGCCGCCGAGCCAACCTGCTGATAGCTCAATGTCCGGAACAGCTCGCCGAACCCGTCGAGCGTCTTGTCGAACATGGCCGAGATCGCTTCATAGGTCATATCGCGCGACGCAATGCCCGTGCCGCCCGTCGTGATAATCGCCTTCGCCGTGCTGCTGAGCTTCGCGCGCACGGCGTCGCTCACCGCCAGGGCGTCGTCTTTCACAATTCGCCGGTCGGTGATCGAATGGCCGGCGAGCGACAGCAGCTCCACGATCGCCGCGCCGCTTTTGTCGGTGTCGAGCGTGCGCGTGTCGCTGACCGTCAGCACGAAGCAGGGCACGGCCGAAGGGGCCGCTCGGCGGTGCGCAGAAACAGACATGGGATGGCCAGTTTCTACTAAAATCGCTGTAACTTGAAACGACTGATTGTTGTCCTCGTCGCCGCGGCACTGCCGCTTGCTGCGCAGGAGCTGCCGGCGGGGTTGGACAAAGCGGGCGAGAAATGGGTCGAGACGACGCTCAAGGCGATGTCGCTCGACGACAAGGTCGGCCAGCTCATCGTCACTTCGAGCGAATCGACGTATCTCGCGAGCGACAGCGACGAGTTCGAGAAGCTCGCGCGGAAGGTGGCCGAGCTTCGCGTCGGCGGCATCCACCTATTCGGCGGCACCGACCGCACGACCGGCGCGCTTCTCAACAACACCGGCGGCTCGGTGATTCTCGGCCAGCCGACGGCGGCGGCGTCAATTCTGAACCGGCTCCAGTTGCTCTCGAAGATCCCCATGCTCAATACCGGCGACTTCGAGGCCGGCCTCGGCTTTCGGATACACGGCGCTACGCTGTTTCCGCGCGCGATGGCGTTCGGCGCTGCCGGCGACGAGCAGCTCGCGTTCGACGCGGCGCGCATCACGGCGCTCGAATCGCGCGCCATCGGCGTGCACCTGAATTTCTCGCCGGTCGTCGACGTCAACAACAACCCGCGCAATCCGGTGATCAACACGCGGTCGTTCGGGGAAGCGCCGGACGCCGTCGGGAAGCTGGCGTCTGCTTACATCCGTGGTCTGCATGCCGGCGGCATGATGGGCACGCTCAAGCATTTTCCCGGGCACGGCGACACCGACGTCGATTCGCATCTCGGCCTGCCGATCATCAACAGCCCGCGCGACCGGATCGACGCCATCGAGTTGCCGCCGTTCAAGGCCGGCATTGCCGCCGGCGCTGACGCCATCATGACGGCGCACATCGTCCTTCCCGCGCTCGATGCGGGCGCTTTCGCGCCCTCGTCGCTCAGCGAGCCGATCATCACCGGGCTTCTGCGCGGCGAAATGAAGTTCGACGGGCTCATCTACACGGACTCGATGGGCATGGACGCCGTGTCGAAGGTCCTGACGCCCGGCGACGCTGCGGTTCGCGCGATCAAGGCGGGCAACGACGTCGTGCTGCATTCGCCGGACGACTATGCGGCGTTTGCGGGGATCAAGGCGGCGGTTGAGCGCGGCGAAATTCCAATGGCGCGGCTCGACGCTTCGGTGAAGCGGATCCTTCGCGCGAAGGCCCGGCTCGGCCTGCATGTCCAGAAGATTGCGCCGCTCGATCTCGTGGCCACGCGCGTCGGCGGCCGCGCTCACGCGCTCGTCGCAGAGCAGGTGAGCCGGCGATCGATCACGCTGCTGAAAGACGTGCGTAACCACGTGCCGTTGAAACTCGCTCCTGGTGCATCCGTGCTGTATCTCAGCGTGCTCGACTATCAAACCGGTTGGCGCATCGCGACACCGAGCCGCACGTTCATTCCGGAGTTGCGCCGCCGCCTGCCCGCTCTGTCCGCTGTCGAGATCAGCGATCGCACCACGCAGGACGAGCTGGATCTCATTCGCGCGTCTTCAGTTCGCTATGACGCGATCGTCGTCTCCGTGTTCGTGCGTGCGTCCTCGGGCAGCGGCCGCATGGATCTCGCGGCGCCGACGGCGAAACTGCTCAACGACATCGCGCGCGCCACGAACGCCAGCGGCAAGCCGATGGTGACGACGGTTTTTGGAAATCCGTATGTGGCGATGTTCATGCCGGATCTGCCGGCGGTGTTGCTGACGTACGACCTGTACGACGGCGCCGAAGCCGCGGCTGTGCGCGCGATCATGGGCGAAGCGCCGATCACGGGCAAGTTGCCGATCCGGATGCCGGGCATGTTTGAGGTCGGGGCGGGGATGATTCGTTGAAGCTGTGTCTGGGGATTTGTCTGGTTCTGTTCAGCTTCCGCGCGGCCTATGCCCAGGTGCCCGCCTCGAGTGCACCGCAGATCAAGCTCGGCGGCACGATCTTCGCGGATGTCACGCAGACGCTGGCGCCAAAGGCGACCGACGCGGCGCAGCAGACGTACCGGCCGAGCGCGTTCAACGTCACGCGCGCCTATCTCAATGTTGCCGGCTCACTCAACCCGGTCGTTTCGTTTCGCGTCACATCCGATATCGCGCGCTCGACTGCGCCCGGCGATTCGCTCGACGGCAGCTACCTCCTGCGTGTGAAGTACGCGTACGCGCAGGTGACACTCGATCAGTGGACCGGGCGATTCACCCAGACGTGGATTCGCATTGGTGTGATGGCGACGCCGTACAACGACGGCCGGGACGCGATTTATCGCTACCGGTTCCAGGGCCAGCACATGCCCCAGCGCGAGGGACTCTTCAGCTCGGCCGATGCGGGCCTGGCGTTCCATACTGCGTTTCCGGGCGGTTATGGCGACGCACAGATCGGCCTGTTCAACGGCGAGGGTTATCAGAAACCAGAAGTGAACAGCCAGAAAGCGTTGCAGGGCCGGATCACGATCCGTCCGATGGCGGGATCAGATTCTGACGTCCTGAAGGCGCTTCGTGTCAGCGCGTTTTACGACAACGATCACTACATGCGCGACGCCGACCGCAAGCGCGGGATCTACGGCGTGACGTACGAGGGCGATCGCGTGAACGTTGGCGCCGAGATCCTGCGGTCGCGCGATGAGGTGTTGCCGCGCGCCGCCATCACGAAGGGCTCCGGCTGGAATGTGTTCGTGACGCCGTTCTTCAAGGAGAAGGGCAATGGCCCCGAGGCGTTGTTGCGGTTCGACCGCTGGCGGCCCGACTCCGGCAAGCCGGACGTCAAAGAGCGGCTGATCCTGGGCCTGTCCTGGTGGTGGACTCCGAAGGCCGGCGGCAGCGCGGCCGCGGTGATGCTCGACTACGAAGGCCTGACGTGGAAGAACCCGTCAATCCTGCAGCCGAACCAGCGGAGACTTACGCTCCACACGCTTTTGACCTTTTAACCCGCCCGTCTATACAATTGAAAGTTCCCGCGCCCTTAGCTCAGTTGGATAGAGCGTCTGGCTACGAACCAGGAGGTCGCACGTTCGAGTCGTGCAGGGCGCACCAAATTCTCAGGTGAGCGGGTAAGCATCCGCGCCGAACAAACAACCGCTATTTCTTCTGGTCCGGGCGCCAGTTGAGAAGGAGCGTGATGGGCGACAGGTTGGCGTCTGCCATCAACTGATTGATCAGAAACTGGCCGTCGCGCACCGCGTACTGGGGCCTGTTGGTCCCCGAGGTGCCGCCACCAACGATCCGGGTTGGGAATAACGCCACGGGCGTGCCGGCCTCGACCGTCGCGCTGGCCGAGGTCACCGTCGCGGCCATCAGCTTGCCATCCGGCGCCACAAAGTAGAGGGCCTTGCCGTCGGCGCGCCATCGCGGCGAGACGCCGCCATTAATGGAGACCTGCCACTTGCCGCTCGGTTCGGGGAACGCCTGCACGACAATCTCGAATCGGCCGGACTCGTTCGTCTGGTACGCCACCCAGCGCCCGTCTGGAGAAAACTGCGCCAT
>JBKJHW010000042.1:0-18738 GCA_046598935.1 Vicinamibacterales bacterium
ACTTCGCGTACGTCTCGAACGTCGCATCGAGCGCGGCGATAAACTTCTCGCGAAGCGGATGCCCGTCTGGCGCTACCACGTGCCGGCCGAGCTCGACGGGCATCCGCTTCGCGAGAAGTTTATCGCCGCGCTCGATGCGACGTTCGAGACGTACGCGAAGTGGATCGACCCGCTGCGGGCGCATTTCGAAAAGAAGTATCCGAAGGCGCTCGGTGATTCGGACGCTGTCTATCGTTCCGCGACGCGCGCGAAGGCGCTCGACACGCTGAGAGGCCTGCTGCCGGCGGCGACGAAGTCGAACGTCGGTATTTACGGCACCGGTCAGGCGTACGAGGCGCTGATTCTCAGGATGCGCGGTCATCAGCTGGCGGAAGTCCGCGAGTGCGCGGATCAGATGCTGACGGAGCTGCGCAAAGTGATTCCGGCGTTTCTCACCCGCGTCGATCAGCCGGACCGCGGCGGGAGGTGGACCGAGTATTTCGCCGCCGCGCGCGCGCGCACGATCGACGTTGCCGCGCGGTTGACCCGAGGGGCAGCGGGCGAAGACCGGCCGGAAGTCACGCTCAGCGATTTTGATCCGGACGGCGAGGTCAAAGTCGTCGCCGCGGCGCTCTACACATCGACCGAACTCCCCGACGATCAGCTGCTGACGATCGCGCGGTCGATGAGCGCCGCCGACCGCGCGGACGTTTTACGCGCCTACGTCGGCGACCGGACCAACCGCCGCCACAAGCCCGGGCGCGCATTCGAGCGGACGAGCTACCGCTTCGACGTCCTCACCGATTACGGCGCCTTCCGCGATCTGCAGCGGCATCGCCTGATGACCATCGACTGGCAGCCGCTGACTACGCGCCACGGCCACATCCTCCCCGAAGCCATCGTCGAATGCGGCGCGCAGCCGGAATGGGACGCGGCGCTCGAGCGGTCGGCCGCGCTCTACGAACAAATGAGCGGAGCCGGTCTGACGGATGCCGCGCAGTACGCCGTGTCGTTGGCGTATCGTGTCCGGTTCATCATGGACATGAACGCCCGTGAAGCGATGCACGTGATCGAGCTGCGCACCGCGCCGGCCGGCCACCCGGCCTACCGCCGCGTCTGTCAGCAGATGCATACGCTCATCAGTGAGCGCGCGGGTCATCACGCGATCGCGGACGCCATGAAGTTCGCGGACCATTCCTTCGTCGAGCTGGAACGGCTGCAACAGGAGCGGCGGCTCGAACAGAAAAGGATGCAGCAACCGTGAGCGCGCTCGCGGCGGGCGACGGCCCGTGGCTGTCTGGCGAACGGCCGCTCCTGTTGACCCACCGCCTGCAGGTTCGCTTCCGCGATTGCGATCCGCTCGGCCACGTCAACAACGCGGTCTACCTCACGTATCTCGAGCAGGCGCGTTTCACGCTCTGGCAGAAACAGCTCGGCTTTGTCGCAAAAAGCGCAGGGGACCCTGGGCCCCGCGGCCTCGGATTTATCCTCGCCCGCGCCGAGTGTGACTTTCGCGCGCAGGCTCGCTACGGCGACTGGCTCGACGTGAAGCTGAGTCTTCGCGAATTTGGGCGATCGAGTTTCACCTACACCTACGAGATCGTGAACGCCGACAACGGCACGCTGGTCGCGGCGGCGAAAACTGTCCTGGTGTGGTTCGACTACGACGCGCAGGAACCGGCGCCGCTCGACAACGCCACGAAAGAGAAACTCTCGGTGCCGGTGGGCTGAAGCCCGCCGGCTACTTCTTTTTTTCCTCTTTCTTTCCGAAGATCGCGCCCTTGCGCACCCCGAAGATTGGCGCCGGACGCGTGCCCGTGATGCTGATCGGCACAACTGCGCCCACGCCGCCTTGTCGGAAGACCGAGTTGAACGGTTTCAGGAAAATCGACTTGAAACCGCCGACCGCCTTCGACAGGCTGGCCTCGAGCAGCGCCTCGCCTGTGAAGTCGACCGCCTCGGATCCGAGCGCATACGTCCCCGCCACTTGAATCAGCGCGCCTGGAACCTGCACCTCGGTCTTCGTCAGCGTCAGCACGCCATTAACGAGCTTGAACATCCCGTTGAAGTCCACGGGAACGACGGGCACGGCTTCACTTTCTTTCTTCCCCAGACCGCGACGGCTCAGGTCGGAAATTTTCGCGTTCATCTCCGCGTCCGTGAACCGCGCCTGAACCAGGCGAACCGATCCGGTTGCATTGAGGCGATGCTGCGCGCGTCCCTTCCCGGGCGGCAGTTTGAGGTCTGCGTCCAGCGACACGGCGCCTGCCACAAGAGGGCCCGCCGAATCGATGGCCAGGCGCATCAGATCTTCGATGCGACCGTTCTTGACGTGGGCCTTCACAACGACATCGTGATTCTTCGGCCCCGGCAGATTTGAAACAATCCCGGTCACGATGATCGTGGTCTCGGCGAGTTGCGCTTCGACCCGGTCGAGCAACGTCGTGCCGTCGCTCCCGTCGACCGTGACCTGAAATTTCGTCGAGAGCGGCACAGGCTTTCCGCCGAGATCGAGCGAGAAATTCGGCGTGTCGCTCTGGCCATCGACGTGGATCTTTGTCAGCAGGCCTTTGAACGTTCCGCTCGACGTCGCGTTGCCGCCGATGCCGTTGATGGTGCCGAGGTCAGCGTCGGCCAGCGTGTACGCGCCGTCGAGCGGGGTGAGCGTCGGGTCGTCGCGATTCCACGGGCCGAATGTGCCGCGCGAGTACACCTGGCCTTGCGGCAGGGGATTGGTCAGCCCGGCGATAAATCGCACGGGTGCGTTGACGCCCGCGTCCAGCAGTTCCAGGTTGTGCACGTTGAACATCAGCGGACGGCCGCCGGCTTTCTTCGCGACGAAATTCACGATGGCGTCGTGCGTGACGACGCGGTCGACGCTGAACAGGGCGTCGGCGGACGCCTCCGGCCTGTCGGTGCCGGCAGCCGCTGAAGCGGCCATCGACGCCGCCAGGCGGGGCGGCACATTTATGTGAAGCCCGTCGAGATGCACCTCTTCGATGTGCCTGCGCACGACCGACAGCAGGCCGAGATTGACGTCGAACTGCTCGACCTCGATGAACGGCGGCAGATCGGGACGGTTTCTCAAGCGGATCGCCAGGTTCGTGCCCGATACCGAGATCCTGGGGAGCAACCGGACCGTCAGCGGATTCATCGACACGTCGCAATTGAGCGCGGCTGCGAGCGCCGCCGTCACCCGGTCCGTCAGCGTGCCGCCGCGCAACGCTTTCGTCGCCACGGCGAAGAGCGCGAGCGTGACCGCCAGCGCGGCGCATCCGCCGAGCACGATCCACTTCCGGGTGATTCTGAGCCTCACGAGTCGAGAATACTCCTTGACGCTTCCCGGGTCTGTTCACAATAATTCCCGTGGGCGTTCCCGGACTCACTCAACGCAAGTTTCCCTCGCGGTTCCCTTCCCCGGGGGACCGCTTATCAGCGTAAGACGATGCCTCGCCTCCTGTTTCTCTTCCTCCTCATCTTCCTGAAAGGGACTGTCCCCGAACTACAGGGACAGACCCCTTCTAAAGGGACTGTCCAGGCAGTTCAGGGACAGTCCCTTTCGGGACAGTCCCCGCAAGAGCGTGGACTGTCCCTCGCGCGCCAGGTCGAGGACCGCGAAACCGGCCGCGACGCCCGGATGACCTTCAAAATGCGCCTTTTCGACCGTCAGGACCGCGTTCGCGAGCGCGCGCTGACGGTGGTTTCGAAGAAATTCCCGGCTGGCGACAAGTCGCTGACGCGTTTCACCCAGCCCGCCGACATCGCCGGCACGGGTTTTCTCGTGTGGCAGCACAAATCCGCGCCCGGCGCCGCCAAACCCGCGGCCGATGAGCGGTTTCTCTATCTGCCGTCACTCGCCCGCGTGCGCCGCATCGCCGGCAGCGAGGCGCAGGAGAGCTTCGTCGGCAGCGACTTCACGTACGAGGACATCGGCGGGCGCGAGTTCGACGACTATTCCTATACGTTGATTAACGATACGGCCGTGAACGCCAGCGCTTACACCCTCGAGTCCCGCTCGAAGGACCCGAACGCGCGTTTCCCCCGCGTCGTCTCAACAATACGCAAAGACAACTTCGTGGTGATTCGCGCCGAGATCTTCAACCGGCGTAACGAGCTCGCCAAGGTCTTCGAAGCGTCCAGAGTCGAGAAGGTTGGGAAATACTGGACCGTGATGGCGATGACGATGAACGATCTCGGCCAGAAGACGAGAACCGAGATGCTGGTCGAGAAAGCGGTGTACGACATCGGCCTCGGCGACGAGGTGTTTACGCGGCGGGAACTCGAGAAAGTCATCCGGTGAGCCGGGTACTCGCCGACGTTCTCTGGCGGTTCCGCCGCGCCTTCACTGCGTTCATTATTCTCGGCGCCGTTCTGCTGGCGCCGCGCGCCAACATCACGAACATCGACAACGACCTGACCGCCTGGTTCTCGGTCAGCGACCCTATCTATAAGGACTACGAGCGCTTCCGCGACGAATTCGGCGGCACTCGCACGCTGATCGTCGCGGTCGAGGCGCCGTCGAAGGCCGCATTGATCAGCGACGAAGGGCTCCGCCTGATCGAACGGCTCACCCGCGACATCGAGCGTGTGAAGACCGTTCAGCGGATCTCCAGCCTCGCGACCGCGACCGTCATCGACGCGTTGCCGGCATCAGCCTCTGATGACGGCGGGCTTGATGTGCGCCGGCTCTTCGACGATCTCGACGCGAAGAGCGCGGCCGAGGTCGGCGGCCGCGCGATCGCCGACGATCTGCTCCGCGGCGACCTGATCTCGGACGACGGCACGGTCGCGGCGATCGTCGTGTTCTTCGACGAGGCGGCCATCGATGCCGTCCGCGGCGAGGTGCTGGTTGAAATCGAAGGTCTTGTCGCCCGCGCGATGCTGCCCGGTTTCAAGGCGCACGTCAACGGCAGCATCGAAATCACCGAGGCGTACAACCGCGTCACGCTCAACAACCAGCGCGTGTTCACGCCGCCGATCTTCCTGGTCACGATGCTCGCGATCTACCTGATGTTCAGGTCGTGGAAGAAGACGCTGCTCACGATGTTTGCCGTGCTCGTCAGCGTGCTCTGGACGCTCGGGATCTACAGCTTGATGGGTTTCAACTTCAATGTGCTGAGCTCGATGCTCGTGCCGTTGATCGTCGTTCTGGCCATCGCCGACGACGTGCACATCCTTCAGTATTTCGATCAGGCGCGCCGGAACGGCACGAAGGAATCCGCGTTCAAGTCGACGGTGAACCATCTGTTCGCGCCGCTCCTTGGCGCCAGCGGCACGACCGCGCTCGGCATGCTGTCGCTGACGGCCACAAACATCGAGGCCGTCAAACACTTTGGCATCGGCGCGGCTGTAGGCGTGATGGTCGACTTCGTGATTTCGATCATCGTCATGCCGACGATGCTCGCGTGGCTCAATGAGGTCACGAAGGAACCGCCGCAGGAAACGTGGTTCGCCGGTCCGCTGCGCGCCGTCGGGCGATTCTCAGCGACCAGGCCGGTGCGGGTGATGGTCATTGCGACGATCGTCACGATTCTCGCGGGCGCCGGGCTCATGCGGCTTCGAGTCGACACGAACCACATCAACTTCTTCGCGAAGTCGCATCCGCTTTCGACGTCGGCTGCGGTCATCGACACGAAGCTCGCCGGCATTTACAACTTTCAAATCCTGCTCGAGGGCCCGCCCGATTCGATCAAGCAGCCGGATACGCTGCGCCGCATGGACGCGCTGACGAGCGAACTCCAGAAGCTGCCGTTCGTGAAGAAGGTGTCGTCGGTTGTGGACTACGTCAAGCGCGTGAACCGCGAGCTCAACGACGGCAGGCCTGAGGCGGCTGTTGTGCCGGGCGACGCGGCCGTCATCGCCCAGGAGCTGTTCGTCTTTGGTCTCGCCGACGAAGGCCGTGTTGAGCTCGATCGGGTCGTGGCGAGCGATTACTCGAACGCGCAGATCAGCGTGAAGCTGGCGTCGATGAGCTCGGATCTGGTCTTCGAGCAGATCCTCATCGCGGAGGACAAGGCGCGCGAGATCTTCGCCGGTTCGACCGTGAAGCCGACCGTCACCGGATCGGGCCGCCTCTTCAGCACGCTCGATCACTACCTCGTCACGTCGCAGATCAGCAGCTTTGCCACGGCTTTTGTCGCTGTGTTCGGCGTGATCTTCCTCATCTTCCGTTCGTGGCGGTTCGGCCTCCTGGCGATCATCCCGAACCTCTTTCCGGTGCTCGCTGTCTTCGGCGTGATGGGATGGTGGGGGATCTCGCTCAACGTCGCGACGATCATGCTGGCCTCGGTCGCGCTCGGCGTCGTCGACGACGACACGATTCATTTCATCAGCCGGTATCGAAAAGACACAGCGAACGGGATGTCGTCGGCGCGGGCGATCGAAGAGGCGACGGCGCATGAGGGCCGCGCGTCGCTGACGACCGCGATCATCAACAGCGCGGCGTTTGGCGTCCTGGCGTTCTCGGAGTATCGGCCCACGGCGTGGTTCGGCGGGCTGCTGGGCCTTACGATGCTCGTCGCGTTCCTCGCGGAGATTTTCATTCTGCCTGCGATCATCATGCTCTTGCCGCGCCTGTTCGGCGCTGACGCGGTTCACGCGAAACGCCGGAACGTTATTAGTGCGGCCGGCGGAGGCAACGCGTGAACGGCTGGGCGCTGGTGTTCGTGCTGGCGGCGCACGCGATGCCGACGCAGGATGCGCAGGAGCTTCGGCCGCGCATCACCTTCAGCGGCTCTGCCGAGTTGTCGAAGAATGCGCGCGTTCACGTTGAGGGCATCGTCGAAGGGCTTGCCGCCGACAGGCCACTACGCGGCGGCAAGGTGACTGCGATTGCCGCCGATGCGCGCGACGCGTGGGTTGAGGCCGGCGGCAAGTACGCGGACCTGCGCGCCGGCTACGGCCGGCTCGCCTGGGGGCGCCTTGACGAGGTGCAGCCGTCGGACGTGATCAATCCGATTGATACGGCGCGGTTCTTTCTCGAAGGCCGGTCGGACGCGAGACTGCCCGTTGGTTTCGCTCGCGCCCGCCTGTTTCCAACCTCGGCGCTGACCATCGAAGCCGTGCTGGTGCCGTGGTTCCGAAGGTCCGTGTTCGACAGCCTCGACGAAAAGACATCGCCGTTTAATTTGATCCCGGGCATCCCGCAGCCCGACGGCCCAGCCGCGATGCAGGGCGGCGGCCGAGTGTCGGCGACGATCGGGCGCGTCGATGTATCGACGTCGGTCTATCGCGGCACGGACACTTTTATTTCGCCGCAGGGGTATCGCAGATTCACGATGGTCGCCGCTGACTTCGAGACGGTTGCCGGCGCGTGGGCCGTTCGCGGGGAAACTGCGCTTCGAGCCGGCCAGGCGTTCGACGCCGGCGTCGGCGTCGACCGGAAGACCGGCGAATTTCGTGTGTTCGCGAGCGCGATCGTTCATCGGGACTTCGCGACGCCGTTCGCGAGACAGTCGACGAACCTCAATTTGATCGGCTCAATTGACCGAAGGTTCGGCCGGGAACATTATCTCGCGCGGGTGTTCGGGATCGCCAACCCGGGGGATCGCTCCGGTTTCCTCCGCGGCCTGCTCATATGGAGCGCGACCGACAAGTTGGCGCTCGAAGTCTCAGCGGCAAAATTCATCGGAACCGGCGACGATGGCATTGCGAGGTTTGCGGGCCGGGATTTCGCCGGCGCCCGCCTTCGCTGGTACATTCACTAGATGGGCACCGGGCTCCATGTTTCGGCTGCAGAGATCGTTGAGCGGATGCGTCTGATGCTCGGTCTCATCACGCTCTTCGTGATGGGCGCCGTGGTCAGCGAGCTGTTCCTTCTGCAACATCTCGAAGAATGGCGTCAGATCCTGCCGATCGCCGTCGTCGGCATCGGCGCGCTGCTGCTTCTCGCACAACTCGTCCGCCCGTTTGCCGCCGGCATCATCACGTTGCGGGTGCTGATGGTGCTGATGGTCGCCACCGGGCTTCTCGGCGTGTATTTTCACTACGCGGGTAACCTCGAGTTCCAGTTGGAAATGGACGCGACACAGCATGGCTGGGAGCTGATGAAAAGAGTGCTGGAAGCAAAAACCCCGCCGGCTCTGGCGCCGGGCGCTCTGGCTCAGATCGGATTGCTCGGATTGTTGTATACCTATCGTCATCCCTCGTTGAAGCAGGAGATCCCATGAAGAAGATCGCAACACTCGTATTAACGGCATTGGTGCTCGCGTCGGCAGGTCCGACCGTTGGCGCGCAGGTTGGCAAAGGCCTGGTCGATTTGAACTCGGCTCCGGAAGCGGCGCTGACGGCGTTGCCGAATATGAGCCCGACGCTCGCGAAGGATGTCCTCGCCGCGCGGCCGTTCGGCACGATCGTGGAGTTCAACACGTTCGCGCTCGGCAAGGGCGTCACCCAGGCTCAGCTCGGCGAGCTCTACGCGAAGGCGTTCATCCACGTGAATCTGAACACCGGCACGCGTGACGAGATTCTCCTGATTCCCGGCGCCGGCAATCGCATGGTGCGCGAGTTCGCCGAGTACCGCCCGTGGGTGACCTGGCCGCAGTTCGATAAGGAAATCAGCAAGTACGTCGGGCAGCCGGACACCGATCGCCTGAAGCAATACGTCTTCATCCCGGTGAAGCTCAACACTGCGACCGACGAAGACATCCTGAGCATTCCAGGCGCCGGCAATCGCATCGTGCGCGAGTTCAAGGAATATCGTCCGTGGACGACGCAAGCGCAGTTCGACAAGGAAATCAGCAAATACGTCGGCGCGAAAGAAACCGCGCGCCTCTGGCGGTACGTCGTCATCGACAAATAACCAGTTAACCAGATCGCAGATAACCAGATTCATGGAGCCGCTCACCACCACGCCGCCGGCCGACGCGCTGCTGATCGACCTGCGGCCCGCCGAAGAATTTGCCGCGGGTCACCTCGCGGGGGCGGTGCATCTCGATCTCTGGGGAATCAGCCTCATTGATACCGATGAAGCTCCGCTCAAGGCGTTCATGTGGATGATCGGCCACTTGTTTTCGCTGCGCGGCGTGACGCCGGACCGCCCCGTCGTCGTGTATGAAAAGGATTCCGGAATGCGCGCGGCGCGCGCATTCTGGTTTCTCGAATATCTCGGCCATCCAGCCGTGCAAGTGCTCGACGGCGGACTTGACGCGTGGGTCAAGTCCGGGAAACCGACGACGACCGATTGCGTCGCGCCCGTGCCCAGCACGTGGCACGGTACTCCGGACGCCACCAGGTTAGCGACGTGGCGGCAGGTGTTCGACCAATTGGCCAGGCCCGAGACCGCGATCATCGATACCCGGAGCGACGCCGAATATTTCGGCGAGTCGGTGCGCGCCAAGCGTGGCGGCGCAGTGCCGGGAGCCGTCCATATCGAATGGACCAACAACCTCGGCCCCGACGGCGCGTTCAAACCCAAAGACGAGCTCCGCGCCCTGTATGAATCGCAGGGCGTGACGCCTGACAAAGAGGTCCTGACCTACTGCCAGGGCGGCTATCGGGCGGCGCACGCGTACCTGGCATTGCGCATCCTTGGGTATCCGAACGCCAGAAACTACACCGGATCTTGGAAGGAATGGGGTGATCGGGTGGACGTTCCGATCGAACACCCCTCCAGATAAGGCCTCAGAAGCAAAAAAACCTGGCACGGGCCGTGCAATACGTGGGGCTCGGAGACTGCCTAATGTTGATGACGATCTTTGTTGTGCTTCTGGTTCTTTGGCTCCTTGGCGTCGTGACCTCGTACACCATGGGCGGATTCATTCACATCCTCCTCGTCGTGGCCATCGTCGTCATGCTCGTCCGGATCATTCAAGGCCGCAAACCGATCTAGTTGCAAGACCGGCGCGGGCGCCCGCCAACATGGCGGCGCCCTCGCCGGAGCCCGTTCTACAATGGTTCGGCCATGATCAAGGTCATCGACTTCATCCATACGAACCGCGACCGCTATCTTTCCGAGCTGAAGCAATTCCTCGCCATTCCATCGATCAGCGCGTTGCCGGAACACACCGGGGATGTGAAAAAGTGCGCCGAGTGGGCCGCGGCCGAAATGGCCCGGATCGGGCTCGAGAACGTGCGGCTGGAAGCCACACCCGGGCACCCGATCGTTTACGGCGAATGGCTTCATGCGGGCAGCACGGCCGACGGGGACGCGGTGCCGACGATTCTTTTTTACGGGCACTACGACGTCCAGCCTGTCGATCCACTCGAATTATGGGAGTCACCGCCGTTCGAAGCGACCATCCGCGACGGCGAGATCTACGCGCGCGGTTCGGCTGACGACAAGGGCCAGGTGTTCATGCATTTCAAGGCGATCGAAGCGCACCTGAAGCAGCAAGGTGCGTTGCCGGTGAATATCAAGGTGCTGATCGAAGGCGAAGAGGAAGTCGGATCCGAGAATCTCGACAACTTCGTGAAGGCCAACCGCGACCTCTTGAAATGCGACGTCGTCGTGATCTCCGACTCGGCGATGTTCGATCGTGGCGTGCCGTCGATCTGCTATTCGCTGCGCGGGCTCGTGTATTTCCAGATTGACTTGCGCGGGACCAGGAGCGATCTGCACTCCGGCTTGTTCGGCGGCGCAGTGGCGAACCCGAACTTCGTGCTCGCGCAAATGCTGTCGCAGATGAAAGACAAGAGCGGCCGCGTGAAGATCACCGGGTTTTACGACGATGTGCGGGAGCTGAAGCAGGAAGAGCGCGACGCGTGGAAGAAGCTGCCGTTCAACGAAAAGCAGTACAAGAAAGATCTTGGCGCGCCGAAACTTCACGGCGAGACGGGATTCACCACGCTCGAGCGCGTGTGGGGCCGGCCGACGTTCGAGGTGAACGGCATGCAGGGCGGCTTCACGGGCGACGGCGCGAAGACCGTGATCCCGGCCGTGGCCATGGCAAAAGTCAGCATGCGTCTCGTGCCAAACCAGGATCCCGACAAGATCGCCGAACTGTTCGAGGCGTACGTCAAGGAGATCGCGCCGCCGACGGTTGAAGTGAAGGTGACGCGCATGCACGGCGGCAAGCCGTGGCTGACGGAGTACGACAACCCGTATGTGCAGGCCGCGGGCCGGGCTATCGAGCAGGGATTCGGCAAGGCGCCGGTGTTTTGCCGCGAAGGCGGGTCGATTCCGGTTGTGCAAACGTTCCAGGACGAGCTGCAGGTGCCGGCGGTGCTTTTTGGTGTCGGGTTGCCCGACGAGAACGCGCACGCGCCGAACGAAAAACTCGACCTCGGGAACTTTCACAACGGGATCGTGGCGTCGGCGATTCTGTACGACGAAATCTCGAAGGTGAGCAAGTAATCGCGTTGGTGCTCGCTGATTTGCAACGTCTTCTGAGATTCAACGAATGGGCAAATGCCCGCGTGTTCGATGCGATCGCGGCGCTCACGCCGGAGCAACAGACCAAAGATCTTGGCTCGAGCTTCCCGTCTGTCGCGCTGACCGCCGCGCATATGGTGGCGGCCGAGTGGATCTGGCTTCAGCGGTGGCTCGGGATCTCCAACAGCACGTTCCCGGACTGGGCGAACTCCACCAACGTGGTTGACCTGCGCCGGTGCCTGTCGGATGTTGAACAGGAGCGGACCGCCTTCATCGGCGGGTTAACCGAGGCAGACGTCCAGGCGATGCGCCCTTACGCGCTCATGAGCGGAACCGCCGACCAACAGCCCCTCGACGTCATGGTCACTCACGTGGTGAACCACGCCACCTACCACCGAGGTCAGGTGGCGACGATGTTCCGCCAGCTCGGCCTCAAACCCATCGGCACCGACTTCATTGCCTGGGCCCGAGAGAAATAGCGTCCGGAAATAGGGGTCGGGTGTTATTTCGAAATAACACCCGACCCTATAAACATGTGTTTTAATTAGGTGTTTGATTGGCTGGACTCCGCTGACCAAGGATCGGGTGCTTGCTGAGGCCGCGAGGCTGTTTGCCGAACGCGGATTCAACAAGGTCACCGTGCGCGAGATTTGCGCCGCGGCGAAGGCGAACGTCGCATCGGTCAACTATCACTTTGGCGACAAGGTCGGGCTTTATACGGAGATCGTCGAACGCGGCCTCGGAGAGCTGGACGACGAGCCGCGGCGCTCGTTCGATGTCGCTGGCGGCGATGCTGAAGCGCGGCTTGGCGATTTCGTGACTGAGATGCTCCAGCAGTTGCTCGCGCCGGGACAAAACTCGCATGTGCAACAGCTCCTGATGCACGAGATGTCCGACCCGACGCCGATGCTCGACGTGATCGCGCGGCGTGTGATGCGCCCGCGCCTGAGCTACCTCTGCAAGGTGGTCGGCGCGTTGATGAACCGGCCGCCGGCCGACCGCGCCGTCGTCAGCGCCGCCGCCAGCGTGCAAGCGCAATGCTTGATGATCAGGATGCTGCCGTCAATGACGCGCTTGAACGCCGCGTCTCCCGAGCCGCACAATGCCGCCGACCTCGCCGATCACATCACGCGATTTTCGCTAGCGGGCATTCGCGAGCTCAGCCAGCGCCGTCACGACCAGCAGTAACTGCTGCGCGCCAAGCCTCGCCGATGCTTCATCCGCCCATTCGCTCAGCGAATGCTGGTTGCCGCCGCGTGAACGCCCGATCGACACCGACGGGATGCCGCGGACGACGCCGACGTTGGCGTCGGTGGAGCCGGTCGGATTGGTCACGGCGGTGATGTCGAGGAAGGCCAAGACAGCGACGGGCGTGCGGACGATCGGATTGTCGAGCCGCGCCGCGAGCGTTTCCGGCCGGCCACCTGCCTCGGACCTCTGAATGAACTCGCGCGCGAACGTCACGCCGTGTGCCGCCGCGGCAGCCTGGCACTTCGCCATGACCTGCGAGTCGAGATCTTTGAGCAGCACCGGATCGATCGTTCGCACGTCGACGGTGAACCAGTTCTCAGGCGCGATCGCGTTGACGACCGTGCCGCCGCCCATCATGCCGACGTTATAGATCGCCGGCACCGGCGCGCCCGGAGGCGGGAGGGCGACCGAGTAGATATCGGTGATGCACTGCGCAGCCGCGCGCGCCGGATGCGGCTGGTTGCGCGAATTGAGCGTGTGCGCTCCGGCCGCCGTGAACTTCATCCTCGACCAATAAATGCCGAGCGCGCCGTAGTTGACGTCGGGCAAGCCGCCGTCGCTCGCGACGAGAAAATTCGCCAGATTCGGATGCTTGTCCATCCAGTAATACATGCCCTTCAGGCCGAGCTCTTCCTGGACGGTGAAGACGAAATAGATGTCGCCCTTCGTCTGGATCTTCGCGGCATGCATCGCGCGAAACGCCTGCAAGGCGTTGGCGATCGACGCGGTGTTATCGAAAACCCCCGGCGCGTGCAGCGTGCCGTCCGGCAATCGCTTCACTTTGAGATCGGTGTCCATCGGGTGGACGGTGTCCATGTGCGCCGCCATCACGACGGTCGGTCCGCCGCCGGTGCCGCGCCGCAACGCCGTGACGTTGCCCATCTCGTCCTTGCTGATTTCGATCCCGGGCATCTTCGCCAGCTCCGCCATGACGTAGGCGGCGCGTTTTTCCTCATGTGTCGACAGGCCCGGAATCTCAGTGAGCGTGATCCACTCGGCGACCTGCTTGTCGAAATTCGCGTCGATGTAGGCGAGGGCGGCTTTCACATCCGGCCGCTCGGCCATCGCTTTCGTGAACAGCGACCCCTGTCGGGGCGGCCCGGCGATCGAGAGCAGCGTGGCAAATGCCAGAATGGCGAGCTTCATGGGCGCCATCATATTCCTTTACGATATTCGCGATGCCCCGCATTCCGAAGATTGCCGTGCCGACGCGCTTCAGACAGCCGGCCGAGTCGACGAAGCCGACGGCGGCGTTCAAGCGCGCGGTTGCGCTTGATCCGAGCCTGATTCGTCGCGATCGCTGAGGGACACCAATGCGAGGCCGGGGCGATGATGGTGCTGCGACAGATGCGCAAGGCGAATGGATAGTCATCGGCCGATGGGCTGCGGCCGCCAGCGCAGACGAGGCCGCGCTGGTGCTTCACGCGGTCGGTATTCGCTCGGCGGTGACGCGGGTTGAAGGGGAGTCGCCCGGCGCGGATGACGCGTATGCACTGATCGTTCCGCCCAACGATGCCGGCTTCGCGCGGGAGCAGCTCGCGAGGTTTGCCGTCGAAAACCGCGGTTGGCCCTCGCGGCCCGTCTTGCTGCCGCCGATGACGATGGGCATCGGCGCCGCGCTCGTGTATGCAGCATCGCTGGCTCTCGCCTTTCTGGTTCAGCAGCAGCGCAGTTACGGCGTGGACTGGGTGTTGGCGGGCCGCGCCGACGCCGCGCTGATTCTCGACGGCGAGTGGTGGCGCGCCGTCACCGCGCTCAGCCTGCACGCGGACGTGGGGCATTTGGCCGGCAACCTGTTGTTCGGCGCGCTATTCGGTGTGATTCTCGCGCAAAGCGTCGGCGGCGGCGCAGCGTGGCTGATCTTCGTTGTTGCCGGCGCCGCCGGCAATCTCGCCAACGCCTGGGTGCAGCCGCCGGAACATCTGGCGATTGGCGCATCGACCGGTGTCTTTGCCCTCGTCGGCGCCCAGGCGGCGTGCGACTGGATGCGCCGCGGCCGGCGTCGCCGCCATCCCATGCGCCGCTGGGCGCCCGTCATCATGGGCGTCGCGTTGCTGGCGTGGTTCGGCGGCAGCGGCGGCGACCGTCGAGTGGACATCGCGGCGCATGCCTTCGGATTTCTCTTCGGCCTGATTTGCGGCGCCGCGATGGGCTGGCGAACGGTGGCATTGTTCCGGACTTCGCGCGCGCAGAACGCCATGACCGCGGCGGCGCTCACGCTCGTCGGGTTTGCGTGGGCAATGGCGTTGAGGTTCTGATACCCTCAGCGCCACATGGAGCAATCATGAACATCAATAACAACGACGACGGCGCGCCGCGCGATCAGTTTGACTGGGCCGCCAGCGTTCGCGATTCGGCCCGCCTCAAGCGGCCGGAATGGGCAACGCCGCGACTGCTCAAGATCGCCGCGATCGTGTTGTTGGGCTTCATCACCCTTTCGAGCATCGCATTCCAGATCAAGCCTGAGGAAGTCGGCCTGGTGCTTCGCTTTGGCCGCAAAGTACGCACGACGGAGCCCGGCTTGCACTTCAAGTTGCCGTTTGTCGAGGCCGTGATGCGCGTGCCCGTACAGCGACAGCTGAAGGAAGAGTTTGGCTTTCGGACCGCGACGGCCGGTGTGCGGTCGACCTATTCCGGTGAGGATTTCCGCAGCGAGTCCGTCATGCTCACCGGGGATCTGAACGTCGCGGTCGTCGAGTGGGTCGTGCAATATCGCGTGACCGACCCGTACAACTATTTGTTCAAGCTTCGCGGCCTCACCGAGACGTTTCGCAGCATGAGCCAGGCCGTGATGCGGGAAGTGGTCGGCGATCGAACCGTGACTGAAGTGCTTACGGTGGGCCGACAGGAAATCGCCACGACCTCTGAGCAGCTTCTGCAGGAGATGGTCAATCAGTACGAGATGGGCATCGTCATCGAGCAGATCGTGTTGCAGGACGTGACGCCTCCGGATCCGGTCAAGCCTTCCTGGGACGAAGTGAATCAGGCGCAGCAGCAGCGCGACCGGCTGATCAACGAAGCTCGCGCCGAGTACAACAAAGTTGTGCCTCGCGCGAAGGGCGAGGCCGAGCAGACGGTCTTGCAGGCTGAAGGGTATGCGCTCGAGCGCGTGAACGGCGCCCAGGGCGACGCGACGCGGTTCAAAGCGGTGTACGAAGCGTACCGCCGCGCGCCGGAAGTGACACGGCGCCGCATGTATCTCGAGACGATGCAGCGTGTGTTGCCGGCGCTGGGCTCGAAGGTGTTCATGGACAAGGGCTCGGCGACGATCATTCCGATCTTGCCGGGCGAGGGTTTGAAGACGTTGATTGACGGCGCCACGAAACCCGGCGGCCGCGGGGGTGTCCGATGAACCCGCGAAAACCGATCGTCAGAGTTGCGGTCGTCCTCGTCGCGTTGATTGTCTTGTCAGGGTCGACCTATCTGGTCAAGGAGACCGAGCAGGTGATCATCACGCAGTTTGGCCGGCCGCGCGGGAATCCCGTGACGCAGCCGGGCCTGCACTTCAAGCTGCCGCTGATTCAGCAGGTGAACGCGTTCGAAAAGCGATTCCTCGAATGGGACGGCAGTCCCAATCAGATGCCGACAAAGGACAAGCGTTTCATCTGGGTCGACATGTACGCCCGGTGGCGCATCACGGACCCGTTGAAGTTCTTTCAGCGGTTGCGCGACGAACGTGGAGCCCAGTCACGGCTCGATGACATCCTGGATGGCGAGACCCGCAATGCCGTCGCGTCGTACAACCTGATCGAGCTGGTCCGGAGCACGAATCGCCCGGTGGCCGATATTCCGATCGAAAGCGAAGAAGAGCGGATCGTCCTCGAGCAGATCACCAAGGGGCGCCGCGCCATCGCGGCCAGCATCCTGGCGGCCGCTCGCGCCCGAACGGTTGACCTCGGCATCGAGGTCCTCGATATCCGGCTGACGCGGATCAACTACGTGGATGAAGTAGCCAAGGACGTGTATGCGCGGATGATCGCGGAGCGGCGCCGGGTCGCGGAGCGCTTCCGGTCGGAGGGCGAGGGCGAGGCCGCCCGGATCCAGGGCGAACGGCAGCGCGATCTTTTGCGCATTCAGTCCGAAGCGTATCGCCTGGCCCAGGAGCTTCGCGGCAAGGCGGACGCCTCGGCGACGGCGATCTATGCGGAGGCGTACAGCCGTGATCCCGAGTTTTATGCGTTCTTCAAGTCCCTCGAAACCTACGAACGCGTCATCGACGGGAAGACGTACTTCATCCTCGGCACCGACAGCGACCTCCTGAAATACCTGCGGTCGCCCAGATAGGCGCCGTCTCAGTCTTTCCAGATCGCGCCGATACCCAGGTCCCAGAGCTTCTTGTTGAGCGACGGGAAGTCCTGGGTGAGGATTTCCTCGGACTGTTTCTTCAACGCGCTCCATTCGGTGCCGAGTTTTTCGTAGAGATCGTTCGACGACTGGTTCACGCGCGGAATGTCGCTCTCGGTCTGGTTGATCAGGAACATGTAGTTGGCGGTGAACTTGTTCGCGAAGTTCTCCACGTCGTCGTACGCCTTGGACCGGCGCTGGACCATCGCTTCGTCCCACGCTTTGAGTTTCTTGACGAGCGCCTCGATGTCGCGCTTGACGGAAGCAAACTTGTCGCCGGCCGGTCCGCTGGGCAACGACGTGAGCAGTGACTCGAGCTGCGCCTGTTTTTCCTTCAGACTGTTGACCGCGCGATGCATCGCTGTGACGTCGGCTTCCATCTTGGACATCAGCGCGTCGTACTCGCGGTACGCGGCCGCGTTTGTCGGATAGAGCGGGTTGGCGAGAATCTCCGCTTCGGTCGAAACGGTCTGGCCGCCTGACTTCAGCGTGAACTTGTACGTGCCGGGTATCGCCTTGTGCCCGTCGTAGCCGGCTTCGATGTACACGCCAGGAACGCCCGGGATGGTTTCGTGCCGCATGTTCCAGGCGAATCGGTTGAGGCCCTTCGATTTCGAGAGCACCGGCGCCGCTCCCGGGCCGCCATCCCACTTCTTGAAGTCCGGATCCTTCTTCGACGATATCGTGCGGATCACTTTGCCGCTGCTGTCGGAAACCTCGAGCGTGATGTCGTCCGTCTTCTTCAGCTCGGGCAGCTGGTAGTAGAGAACGATGCCGTTGGCGGGGTTGACGCCGCGCAATTTCGCCGCGCCCGTGAATTCTTCGTCCGAGTCGTTGAGCTCGCTGCCGCCGTTGGCAATGTACGCATCGGCCGGCTGGTACAGCGAGAACGCCGGCGCATCCTTCTTGTATTGTCGCACCAGCGACAGGTCGTCGAGAATCCAGAAGGACCGGCCCGATGTCGCCGCGATCAGGTTGCCCTTGTGTACGCGCAGATCGGTGATCGGCGTGATTGGCAGATTCAGCTGGAAGCCCGACCAGTCCTTGCCGCCGTTCCACGAGATGAACACGCCGCGTTCCGTGCCGGCGAAGAGCAAATCGCGCTTGACGTCATCCTCGCGTACGACGCGCGTGAACGCGTTCGCCGGAATGCCGTTATCGATCTTCGTCCACGTCGCGCCGTAGTCTGTCGTCTTGTACAGGCCCGGCTTGTGGTCGTTGAACTTGTATCGCGTCGTCGCGATGTACGCCGTTGCCTTGTCGAACGGCGACACTTCAATCGCGTTGATGAGGCACTCCGCGAGCCCGCCCGGCGTCACATTCTTCCAGGTCGCGCCGCCATCGCGTGTGAGCTGCACCAGGCCGTCGTCGCTGCCGGTCCAGATCACGCCTTTTTCATGCGGGGATTCGACGACGTAGGCGAGAGTGCCGTAGTTTTCGGCGCCGACGGCTTCGTTGGTGTACGGGCCGCCCGGCGCGCCCTGCTTGGATTTGTCGTTGCGCGTGAGATCCGGCGACACTTCCTTCCAGGTCTTGCCCATGTCCTGTGTCTTCAGCAGGAATTGCGCGCCGTGATAGTAGGTGTTCGGTTCGTGCTTGCTCCAGATAATCGGCGCGTTCCAGTTGTAGCGGTACTTCATGTCTTTCGCGTCCATGCCGAGGTACTGGATGGGCGCGGCCATGATGTTGGTCCCCGCGTTCGCCTTGGTGTCGATCACTTCAATCGTGCCCTGGTAGCTGCCTCCGAGCACGAAGCGCGGATTGTCGGGATCGAATGCCAGGAACGCACTCTCGCCGCCGGCCGAGGCCTGCCATGCGGCCGTTGTGACGCCGCCGCTGCCGAGCTCGCGGCT
>JBKJHW010000072.1:0-17530 GCA_046598935.1 Vicinamibacterales bacterium
ATGCATCAGTCGGCCGCAGATGCAAGTGATAGGTGTTGCCGAGAATGATCTGTGCGCCAAGCGCTTCAAGTTGTTCTGTCGTAACGCCCTTAACGGCCGCACGTGTGCCGACCGGCATGAACGCCGGCGTTTCCACGACGCCGTGCGGCAGTCGAAGTTGTCCGCGGCGCGCGATGCCGTCGCGGTGCGTAACGGTGAAGAACGGTGGCATGCGATGCTTAGCCTATAATGGCCGCGACCCCGTGAAACGACTTCGCGTCGGCGTGTTGTACGGCGGACGTTCCAGCGAACATGAAATCTCGCTCGCGTCGGCTGCGGCCGTCTTTGCCAATCTCGACAAAACAAAATACGAAGCCATCGCGCTCCGCATCGAGAAAGACGGACGCTGGGTGCTCGCCGACAAGCCGCCGTCGGCCGCGACGGCCTCCGATGTCATCGATCAGATGAAGGCGGACTCGAATCGCACGCGTACCGGCCGCGAAGTGATGTTGCCCGCGCGGCCCGGCGCCGGCGCGGACACGCTGTGGCTGCTCGACCGCCGCGATGCGCGCACGCGCGAAACGCACGGCGAGGAAGTCGATGCGGTGACCACGATCACCGGACTCGGACTTGACGTGATCTTCCCCGTCCTTCACGGACCACTCGGCGAAGACGGCACCATGCAAGGCCTCCTCGAGCTGGCCAACGTCGCGTACGTCGGCTGCGGCGTGCTCGCATCGGCGGTCGGGATGGACAAGGCCGCGATGAAGATCCTCTTTAAACACAATGGCTTACAGGTGTCCGACTGGGTGGTCGTGACGCGCCGAGAGCTGCAGACCGACCGTGACGCCGTCAAGGCCCGGATCGAAAAAGCGCTCAGCTATCCGGTGTTCGTCAAGCCGGCGAACATGGGATCGAGCGTCGGCATTTCGAAAGTCAAAACCGAAGCCGAGCTGTTCCCCGCGCTCGAACTCGCGGCGGCCTACGATCGCAAGGTCGTCGTCGAAGCCGCGGTACCGGATGCGCGCGAGATCGAAGTCGCCGTGATCGGCAACGACGCGCCGGAAGCCTCGCTGCCCGGCGAGGTCGTGCCGGCCAACGAGTTCTACGATTACGACGCGAAGTACATCAGCGGCGGCTCGAAGACCGTCATCCCCGCGAAGCTCACCGAAAAGATCGCCGCCGACATTCAGAGGCAGGCAATCGCCGCGTTCCAGGCGATCGACGGCGCCGGCATGGCGCGCGTCGACTTTCTCGTGTCGCGCGCGAGTCACAAGATCTTCGTGAACGAGGTGAACACGATCCCCGGCTTCACGACAATCAGCATGTACGCGCAGATGTGGGCGGCAAGCGGCGTCGATTACGCCACGCTCGTCGATCGATTGATCACGCTCGCGGTCGAGCGGCACACAGAGAAACAGGAACTGCGAACAAGCGTTTTTTGATTTTTGCGCTTGACAGTTGTACGAAGCATCCCTAATCTACATCTTGCGTGAACAAGTTGGACTCAATCTATTTGTGGGGTACGAGGTCACGAACTATTTTTTTTAGCTTCTAAGGGTGTCGCTTGTCGCGGCGCCCTTTTTTGTTTTAACGCGGAGTTCTCCCCAGACTCTGCGGATTTGCCAGATGTTCGAGCGCGCCTGACGCGATCACATCTGCATCGAAGCGCGGACGACGCACGTGCATGTTGACGTGCCGGTAGGCAGCGACCTGAAGTGCGGAGGCGTCCTCGCACACACCACCTGGAAGGGGGGGACAAATACCATGGCGAAGAAAACTGCCAAGAAAGCGAAGAAGGGCGGCAAGAAGCGGTAGTAAGTTTTCCGCTCCGCTTCGGCGATCGGCGATCAGCAACAACGATCGCTGGTCGCCGATTTTTTTACATCGGGTGTCGTTTTCCCACTTTCGAGAAAACGACACCCGATGTCGTTTCTAGAACGACGTCCCGTCCCAGACCTGAATGCGCTCGATCACGTCGAAGAGCGACAGCAAATCGAGAAACTCAATGCCGCGGATGACCCGGCCAAACACCGCGTACTTGCCCTCGAGATGCGGCTGCGGCGACGCCGCGATGAAGAACTGGCTGCCGCCGGTGTCGGGGCCGCCCAGGGCCATCCCCACCGTGCCCCGGACGTACGGCAGCGGGCTGAGCTCATCGCGAATGGTATAGCCCGGTCCGCCGGCGCCATCGCCGCGATCGTCGCCGGCCTGCGCGACGAAGTTCGGTACGACCCGATGGATCCGCATGCCGTTGAAAAAACCCCGGCGCGCCAGCGCTATGAAGCTCTGCGTTGCCAGCGGCGCTTCGACGACGTTCAGCTCAATCTCGATAACGCCGTACTTGGTTTCGATGAACGCGTGCGGCGAATACTGCGGGCGAAGCAGCGCCGGCGAGTCGAAGAACTCCGCCGGGAAACGCTGAGGCGCCGGCCGGGCCGGCTCGGCGGTCTCCTCCCCCATGCCGCGCAAAAGCGCGGCGGCCTTGAGCCGAATCGACCAATCGCTGTCGTTGAGGGCTTCGCGAAGCGTCGGCGCGGCGGCCTCCTTGCCGAACTCGGCTAACCCCTCGAGCGCGGCGCCGCGCGCCGACTCGTTCGCGTCAGTGAGCCCGCGCCTGTAGGCGGCGGCGAGCCGCTCAGCGCCGCCCGGACTCTTCCGGCTGCCAATCAAGCCGGCGGCAATCGCGCGGAGGTTGAAGTCGGCCGCGTCGAGCGCTGCGGCAATGCGGGTATCGATATCCACATCCACCGCGGCATCAGCGGCGCCATTCGGCGATCCCACCTTAACCAGCGCTTCGAGCGCGGGTGCCTGCACGCGCGGATCCGGATCTTTGGCCAGTTCGGAGATCAATGCACGGACTCGCTCCGGATCGAGCGGTGCGAGGATACCTGCGAGCGCCGCGCGCACGGACCAGTCCTTGTCGAGACCAATGCCCGAAACGAGCAAGAGGAACGCTTCGGGATCGAGCCTCGCCGCCGCCGTCATCGTCGCGACGCGCATCGGCGCCCACGGGTGATTGAAGCGATCCGCCAGGACATCGAACGCAGCAGTGTCGCCAATGGCGCCCAGCGCGGCGGTGGCTGTGAGCAACACGTTCTGCGGCGTCGAGCGGTCGGCCAGCAGTTGCTGCAGCATCGGCACCGAGTCGGCGTCCTTGAGTCGGGCGAGCGAATCAATCGCGGCCACGCGCAGGCGGATTTCGGCCGTGCGGCGCACGGCGATCGCGCGCGCCTGTCCTGTCGCGCGCGGGTCCCCGTGGTCGGCGAGGCCGCGCAAGGCGAACGCCTGCGTCGAGACGCCATCGGTATGCGCCAGCTCCGCGAGCGCGTCAACGCCGCGCTTGTCGCGAACTCGCTGCAGACCGTAGGCGACCGGCCACCACGACGACACGGGCTTCCCTTCGACCGAGAGGACGATGCGGGATAGCGCGTCGTAGTTTCTGAGCCGTGTCGTCGCGAGAATCGCCGAACGGCAGAAGTCGACATCCGGCGGCACGGATACGGTTTGATCGTCCGGCGGGATCGGCGCGATCACGGCGGCGCATCCCACGGCAGCAGAGGCAATCGCGGTAGCGGCGCGGGTGACTGCACTGTCGGCGGACGGGCCAGCCGCGGCGGGCGGCGCGGCGGGAGGTTCAAGAATGAGCGCGATCGCATCGGCGGCTCGGGCTTTGACCGCGGGCTGCGGATCGGACAGCGCGGAGATCAGCGCGTCGACGGCGGATCTCGAACGCGCGAGGCCGAGCGCGAATGCCGCGTTTGCGCGAACGCTTTCGTTGGCGTCGCCGAGCGCTCCGACGAGCGCGGCCGTTCCCGCGTCGAGACCGACGCGGCCGATCGCCAGCGCCGACCGGCGACGCACGAGCGGCTCGGCGTCCGTCACAAGTTCGAGCAGGCTCGCGCCGGCGGCGTCATCGAGCCGGCGTTGATCTTCGAGTCGCAGGATGGCCCCGATCTTCCGATCGATCGGCCACAGCGTCCACGCGGGAGGTGGAGGCGCGGGCGCCACGGCGGGCGGACGCGGAGCAGCGCCCTTGCAGCCCGCGGCGGGCACAAGGCCCGAGGTTCCGGCCAGCAACAGCATGACAAGAGGAACGCGGCGCTGACGAGTCATGGTTTTCTTCCAGTATACTTTTGACGCTCGTGGACTTCCGGTACCTCGCTATCGAAGGGCCCATCGGCTTGGGCAAGACGTCGCTCGCCGAGCGTCTCGGTGCCCGCCTCGACGCCAACGTCGTCCTCGACGAGGCCGACAATCCTTTTATCGACGACTTCTACGAAGGCCGCGCGGGCGCGGCGTTTCAGTCGCAGTTGTTCTTCACGCTGCAGCGGCACCGGCAGCAGCTTGCGCTCCGCCAAGGCGATCTCTTCAGCCAGACGATCGTCGCCGATTACCTGTTCGACCGCGACCGCATTTACGCGTTCATGAATCTCGACGACAACGAACTCTTCATCTACCAGCGCCTCTTCGAGCTGCTCGCCCGCGACCTGGCGGCGCCCGACCTGGTCATCTATCTGCAGACGCCAACCGACCTTCTTCGCAAACGGCTGAAGGAACGTGCGCGGCGATCGGAAACGCCGCGGCCGTTGCCGGCAGACGAGTACCTCGCCGAGCTCAACGAGGCCTACAACCACTTCTTCTTCCACTACACGGCCACGCCGCTCCTCGTTGTTGAGACGACGCAGTTCGATCTCTCGTGGGGCGATGAAGCGCTGGACGATTTGCTCAAGCAGATTCAGTCGATGTCAGCGGGCACGCGCTACTACGTCCCTCGCACAAGCGCGTAGCACCCGCGCACCTGCGCACCCGTGCACCTGATAAAGTGACCCGATATGGCCTGGTTTAAAAAGGCGCGGAAGCCGTTCGCGTCCCAAACCGATAAGGCGAGCCGGGTGCCCGAGGGCCTGTGGGTCAAGTGCCCGTCGTGCGCGCAGATTCTCTACAACAAGGACCTCGTCGCGAACCTTCAGGTCTGCACGAAATGCGCGCACCACTTCCGGATGAACGCCGCGGAGCGGCTGACGCTCCTCTTTGACGGCGCGTACGACATCCACGACGCCGAACTGCGCTCGAACGACCCGCTGAAGTTCACGGACACGAAACCGTACAAGAATCGCCTCGAGGCCGGGATCAAGGCGACGGGCCTCAACGACGCGGTCATTTCGGCGACCGGCACGCTCGACAGCATTCCGGTGTCGATCTCGGCCATGGAGTACTCCTTTATCGGCGGCAGCATGGGCGTCGTCGTCGGCGAGTCGATCACACGCGCCATCGAGCGCGCGCTGGCGGAGCGGCGCGCGATGATCATCGTGTGCTGCTCGGGCGGCGCCCGCATGATGGAAGGCACGCTGTCGCTGATGCAGATGGCGAAGGTCAGCGCGGCGCTCGGCCGGCTTGATCGCGCCCGGCTGCCCTACATCTCGGTGCTGACCGATCCGACGACCGGCGGCGTCACCGCGAGCTACGCGATGCTGGGCGACCTCAACATCGCGGAGCCGAAGGCCCTGATCGGCTTCGCCGGCCCGCGCGTCATCGAGCAAACGATCAAACAGAAGCTGCCCGAAGGGTTTCAGCGGAGCGAGTTCCTTCTCGAGAAGGGCATGATCGACATGGTCGTCGACCGTCGCGAGATGAAAGGCGTGATCGCGCGCGCCCTGCGCGTGATGATGGAGCTTCCGCCCGCTGCACTGGGATAGGCGATGACGGCCCGCGAGTATCTGTTCGGGCTGGAGATCGTCGGCATCAAGCTGGGCCTGGACCAGATTCGCGCGCTCATCCGCGGGCTCGATCATCCGGATCTCTCGTATCCGTCAATTCTTGTCGCAGGTACGAACGGCAAGGGGTCGGTAACCGCGATGCTCGAACGCGGACTACGCGACGCCGGTTATCGAACCGGGCGATACACCTCGCCGCATCTCACACGCATCGAAGAACGCATCGCGCTCGACGGCGAGCCGATCACGGCGGCCGGGTTCGACCGCCTCGCCGAGCGGGTGCGGGGCGCGGCGGCGGCGCTGCCGCATCCGCCTTCGTTCTTTGAAGCGACGACAGCGCTCGCGCTTGAAGCATTCCGCGACGCGTCAGTCGATGTCGCCATTCTGGAGGTCGGTCTCGGCGGCCGGTTGGACGCCACAAACGCGGTCAAGCCGGTGCTCTCAGTAATCACCGCCGTCGATCTCGATCATCAGCAGTATCTCGGCGACACGATCGAAGAGATCGCCGCGGAAAAAGCCGGGATCATCAAACCGGAGGTGCCGGTGGTGCTCGGCAAGAACCCTGAAGCCGTCAAGACCGTTGTTACCAAGGTGGCTCACCTTCAGCGCGCGCCGTTGGTGTACGCGCCCGACGGCGTTGACGTCCGGGCGTCCATCCTCGGCGGATTGACGGACTGTTCGCTCACGACCCCCGCGGGCAGTTGGCCGCCGTTGACGCTCGGACTGCGGGGCCGCCACCAGGTCGACAACGCCGTCACCGCGGCGCGCGCGCTTGAGGTGGTCGACCAGACCACGCATCTTCACGTCGGGCCTGCAGCGCGCCAGAGCGCGCTCGTGAGCGTGCGATGGCCGGGCCGTCTCGAGATGCGCTCGTACAAATGGGGACGCCGCCGGGTGGAGGTGCTGATCGACGGCGCGCACAACGCCGCGGGCGCGCGCGCGCTCAGCGCGTACCTCCGCGAGGTGTATCCGGCGCGGGTGCCGATCATCTTCGCGGCGATGGCCGACAAAGACATCGGCGCGATCGCCGAAGCGCTCGCGCCGTCGGCCAGCTTTTTTGTCTGCACCGCGGTGAACAGCCCGCGCGCCGCAACGCCGGAAGTGGTGGCGGCCGCCGTGCGCTGCGTCGCGCCTGACGCGACGATCCTGGTCGCCGCGACGCCGGCGACGGCGCTGGCCGGCGCGGCGCCGCTCGGCGCGCCGGTTGTTGTGGCGGGATCGCTCTTTCTCGCCGGCGAGATTCGCGAGCTCCTGTCATAAACTGGATCGACATGCACATTCCGTCACGCGCGGTCTCGACACTGCTTTTCAGTGCCGCAATCGCCGCGTGGTTCCCCGCGAGCGCCGCGGCGCAGTTCCGCATGTCGGAATGCAAGCCGTACGAGCTCAGCGCAGATAATCCGCAGGGCAAGCGCCCGCTCCAACCGGGCGAGCCCGACGATACGCCCCGCCCCTTTACCACCAGCGGTAACGTCGTCATCACCTGCGGCGAATCGCAGCTGTTTGCGGATGAAGTCGAGTACTTCGAAGACACGAAGATCCTGAAAGCGCGCGGCCATGTGAATTTCATCGACGGCAGCCAGCGCATCTCCGCCGAGAGGCTCGAGTTCAATACGCAGACCAAGCTCGGCACGTTCTACAAGGCGCAGGGCATCATGACGATCGCCGCCAAGCCGGATCCGACCGGCATGTTCGCGCCGTCGGATGCCGACGCTTATTTCTACGGCGAAGTGATCGAAAAACTCGGGCCCGACAAATACAAGCTCATTAAGGGCGTTTTCACAACGTGCGTTCAGCCGACGCCTCGATGGGAATTTGAAGGGTCCACAGTCACGATCGTCAGGGACAAGCGCGCGATTCTCTGGAACTCGGTCTTCCGGATCAAGAACGTGCCGGTGTTCTACCTCCCGGTGATGTATTACCCGATCAACAAGGAAGGCCGCGCGACCGGGTTTCTCATGCCCGGTTACGGCCTCGACAGCTTCCGCGGGAACACGTTCAGCGAAGCGTTTTTTATCGCACTCGGCCGCAGCATGGACGCGACGCTCAATTACGAGTACGCCTCAAAGGCCGGCAGCGGATACGGCGGCGAATTCCGCTACATCCAGGCGCCCGGCTCTGAAGGCCACGTGAATGTCAAAGTGTTCAACGGCAAGAATGAAGCCGACCCGCTGCTCCAGAATCGGCGCGTCGACCTGTTCGGGACGATGACGCAGAGACTGCCGGGGAACTGGCAGCTGCGCGGCAATGTGAATTATTCCGACAACGTCGTCGCGCGGCAGCTGCTCCAGCAGGATCTGCTGCTCAACACGAGCAGCCAGCGAACCGCCGGCGCCAACGTGCAGGGCGCGGTCGGCAGAATCCGCGTCACCGGCGAAGCCGCGATTACCGACACGTTCAGCAACGTCGGCGGGAACCTCACCGCCGTGAGAAACGGCGTGCTGCCGCAGATCCGCGCGGAGTGGCCGTCGGGCCCGATCGGCAGCAGCAAGGTGTATTTCGGGATGGCCGGGGATTTGTCGGCGCTCGTGCGCCAGGACAAAATCGGTGATCCGTCAACGGAACGCGGCCTGATTCGCTTGAACACGCACCCGACGCTGCGTGCGCCGATCGGGTCGCTCCCCTACCTTGGCATCGTCGCGAGCGTCGGCATGCAGTTCACGTATTGGAACGAGCAGCTGAACGCCCAGGGCGTTCAGGTCAAGCAATCGCTGACCCGCCAGCTCGTGGACATGAAAATTGATTTCGACGGGCCGAAGTTCTCCAAAATCTTCGACACGCCGAATTCCGGATATGCGACGCGCTGGAAGCACGTGATCGTCCCGACCGTCGGCGTCTCGCGGCTTACATCGTTCGACGATTTCAACAAGGTGGCAAAGAATGACGCCATCGACGCGCAGATCGGCGGCACGACAAACGTGTCGTATGGGCTGGCCAACCGCCTCCTGGCAAAACGCGCGTCATTGGGAGGCCAGGCCGTCGAGGTCGCGTCCATCACGCTGCAGCAGACTTACTACAGCAACTCGGCGGCCGCCGCAGCGGACACGAGCTACTCGGGCACGCAGGCGCCGAGCCCGTTCTCGGCGATCGCGATCGCGGCCAACGTGCAGCCAACGACGACTTTCAACGGAAGCGCGTTGCTGGCTTACGACGCAAAGCACAACGCGCTTCGCTCGGCGAGGGCCGGGGCCGGCATTTCACTTCGGGGACTTAACGCCAGCCTCGACTGGTCGAAGACGTTTTTCATCGCGGACCTGCCGGGGTACGACAACAAAGCGTTCCTGTATCAAGCGATTACCACGGCGGCGCATTATCGGGCTCCCGACAATCACCTGAGCGGCAGGCTCAACTGGAGCTACGACTTCCAGAACAAGCGGCGACTCCAGCAGGGCGTCGTCGTGTCGTACATGTCGCAGTGCTGCGGCGTGGCCGTCGAATACCAGACGCGCTACGTTGGCGGTTTCACGACCAGCCGCGTGCAGAATCGCACGTTCAACCTATCGTTCACGCTGGCGGGCATCGGCACGTTCTCGAACCTGCTGGGCTCTTTCGGTAGATAATTACCCCCGCATGATCAAGGTTCTCGTGACCGGCGGCGCCGGTTTCATCGGCTCGAACTTTGTCCGCTGGGCGCACGCGGCTCATCCGGATTGGCACATCACGACGCTCGATAAGTTGACGTACGCCGGTCGCCTCGAGAATCTCAAAGACGTGATGGACAGCCCGCGGCACACCTTCGTCAAGGCGGATATCGCCGACGCCGCGATCGCGGCGCCGCTCGTGCGGGAGTCGCACTACGTGATCCACTTCGCAGCTGAAACGCACGTGGACCGCTCGATACTCGCCGCCGGCGATTTCATCCGCACCGACGTCTTCGGGACGTTCGTGTTGCTCGAAGCCGCCCGCGACGCGAAGCAGCTGAAGATGTTCGTCCAGATCTCGACCGACGAGGTCTACGGGAGCGTGCCGACCGGCGCGAGCACGGAGACCGACGAGCTGCGGCCGAGAAATCCATACTCGGCGTCGAAAGCCGGCGCGGACCGCCTCGCGTACAGTTACTGGGCCACGTACAACGTGCCGGTCGTGATCACGCGCGCGTCGAACAACTACGGCCCGAACCAGTTTCCCGAAAAAGTGATTCCGCTCTTCATCACGAACGCCATCGACAACCTCCCGCTGCCGCTCTACGGCGACGGGCTGAATATCCGCGACTGGCTGCACGTCGACGACCACTGCCGCGGCATCGATCTACTGCTCACGAACGGCACGCCGGGCGAGGTCTACAACATCGGCGGCGGCAACGAAGTAACGAATGTCGATCTCACGCATCGCATCCTCGATCTCACGGGCAAGACCACGTCGCTCATCAAACCGGTGGCTGACCGGCTGGGGCATGACCGCCGCTATTGCCTCGACACCTCAAAGCTGAAGGCGATGGGCTGGGCGCCGCGGGCCGAGTTCGAGAGCGGCCTGGCCGCGACGGTGGACTGGTACCGGAACAATGAATGGTGGTGGCGGCCGATCAAGGAGAACGATCCGGCCTTCCGCGAGTATTACGCCACGCAATACGGCAACCGGGCGCCGCACGCCTGACGGGCGACGCAACCGATATGACGGGCGACATGACGCAGGGCCCGATCGTCATCACCGGCGCGACGGGTTTTGTCGGCACCCACCTGACGCGCCGCCTTCAGGAAAACGTGCGCGAGAGCGCACTCCATGTTGTGGGCTGGTCGAGCCGCTCCGTCAACCTGTTAAACGCCGCGGTTGTCGACGAGGCCGTCAAGCGCGCACGGCCGTCTCAGATCTATCACCTCGCCGGCGCTGCACACGTCGGCGACTCGTGGGAACGCTCGACCGAGCATCTCGACATTCACGTGCGCGGCACGCATCATCTGCTCGAGGCCGTGCGGCGCCATTCGCCGCACTGCCGCATCCTGGTCGTGTCGTCCGGCATGGTGTACCGCCCGCAAGCGGGGCTACTCACCGAAGAATCGCCGATCGGGCCGTCGAGCCCGTACGCGCTGTCGAAAGTGGCCGAAGAGCAGCTCGCTCTGCAGGCCGCGGCGCAGGATAGCCTGCAGGTCATCATCGCGCGGCCTTTCAATCACATCGGCCCCGGTCAGTCGCCGCGATTCGCACCGCCTGACTTCGCGCGCCAGATCGCCGAGATCGAAGCAGGCGCCCCGCCGATGATGGCCATCGGGAATCTCGATACACGCCGCGACTTCACCGATGTGCGCGATGTCGTCAACGCATACGCGGCCGTGATGTCGCGGGGACAAATCGGCGGCGTCTACAACGTGTGCTCAGGCGTCGCGACACCGATCCGCGCGATTCTCGACGAGCTGCTGTCGATGTCTCGCGTCGCGGTGACGCTTGAGACCGACCCGACGCGGCTGCGCCCCAACGACGTGCCGGCGATGGCGGGATCGGCCGCGCGTCTCGGCGCCCACACTGGATGGGCTCCGGCGATTTCCCTGCGCCAGACGCTCGCCGACACGCTTGACGATTGGCGCGAGCGGGTTACATCGAGCGGGGGAACCCGCGGTCAAGAAAGATGAGCGGGTTCTCGGAGATCCGTCGCCAGGTGACGCACATCCTCGTCGGAGCGTTCGCGCTCCTGTTGCGCTGGCTCACTGTCTGGCAGGCCGCCGGCGTGGCCATCGCCGCGATCGTTTTCAATCTGCTCGTGCTGCCGCGCGTGAGCCGAAACGTCTTCCGGCCCGGCGACCTCGAGCGTGTGCGCGACTCGGGCATCGTGCTCTATCCGGTCGCGGTGCTCGGGCTCATCCTCGTGTTCCCGAAGCGGCCCGACATCGCCGCGGCGAGCTGGGCGATTCTCGCTGCGGGCGATGGGCTCGCGACACTTGTGGGCAAGCACCTGCGCTCGCCAACGCTTCCGTGGAACCCGGACAAGTCGGTCGCGGGGCTCATGGCCGGAGCCACAGGCGCCGCCGCGGCTGGCGTGTTTCTCGCGTGTTGGACGTCGCTCGGCATGGACGCACCGCCACCGGCGTGGTTCATCGTCGCGGCGCCGATCGCCGCGGCCGTTGCCGCCGCATTTGTCGAGACCGTGCCCATCCGGCTCAACGACAACATCTCGGTGCCGTTCACGGCCGCATTCGTGATGTGGTCGCTCGCGTTTGTCGATCTTGATGTGGCTCGCGCGAACCTGCCCGCAATCGCCGTCGTGGCGATCGCCCTCGGCGTGAACGGTGTCGTCGCCTGCCTCGGGTGGGCCGCGCGCAAAGTCACAGTCGCCGGGGCCGTGACCGGCGTCGCGATCGGTGTGGCCGTGTGGCTCGGCGCACGCTGGCAGGCCTGGTTGCTGCTGTTCGCTTCGTTTGCATCCGCGGCCGTCGCGACCGACATGGGCCGCAAGCGGAAGGAGTCGCTCGGTATTTCGGAGGAGCGCGGCGGGCGGCGCGGCCCGGGTAACGCCATCGCCAACTCCGGCCTGTTTGCCTGGGCCGCGCTGATCTCGATCGGCATGCAGGATCCCGCTCCTGCGCTTCTCGCGGGCGTGACGGCGATGGTCACGGCGGCAAGCGACACGATCGCGAGCGAAATTGGAAAGGCGTTCGGAACAACCACGTGGACGTGGATGCCTGTGAAACGCGTCCCGGCCGGAACCTCTGGAGCTGTCTCGTTGGAAGGCACGGCCGCCGGTATCGCCGGGGCCGCGAGTCTCGCCGCCGGCGCGACGGCTCTCGGCCTCATCACGGCGTCCGCAATCCCCGTCGTCGTGATTGCCGCGACGCTGGCGTCGTTCGCGGAAGGCGCGCTCGCGACCCGGTTCGAGAAGGACGGCTGGCTCAACAACGACGTCCTGAATTTTCTGAATAGTGCGATTGGCGCGTCGCTCGCGGTACTCTGGTGGGCGTTCGTGAGGACACCGCAATGAAATTGACGCTGTATGCGGAGCTCGCTCGCCCCTTCACACTGGTGGCGCCTGCGCTCGGATTCATTTCCGGAGCGCTCACGGCGATTGGCGCGCCGCCGCGCGAGCCGATGACGCTCGAAGTGCTGACGCCGGCGCTCATCGGCGCGGCGATGGCCGCCATCTTCAACGCCGGCAGCAACGCGCTCAACCAGGTCTACGACCTCGAGATCGACCGCATCAACAAACCCAGGCGGCCGATCCCGAGCGGCCGGATGTCCGTCGCCGAAGCGTGGCGGTTCACCTGGGCCGCTTACGCGCTCACGCTGATTCTCGCGTGGTTCGTCGCGCCCTCAGGGCGGCATGAATGCTTCTGGATCGTGCTCATCGCCGTCATCGCCACGTGGATCTATTCGGCGCCCCCCCTCCGGACCAAGCAGCACGGCATGTGGGCCAACATCACGATCGCCATTCCCCGCGGCGTCCTGCTGAAAGTGGCTGGATGGTCCGCCGTCAAAACCGTCTACGGCACCGAGCCCTGGTTTATCGGCGCCATCTTCGGCCTCTTCCTTCTCGGCGCCTCGACGACCAAGGACTTCGCCGACATGGAGGGCGACCGCCGGGGCGGCTGCACCACGCTGCCGATTCTCTATGGCGTGAAACGCGCGGCCTGGATGATCTCGCCGTCCTTCGTGTTGCCCTTCCTGCTGATCAACGTCGGCGTGATGACCGGGATCCTCACCGGCCGCACGCTCTATCTGCACGCACTCGGCATTTCGATGGCGCTCTACGGAATGTATGTCTGCTACTTGATGCTCCGGCGGCCGGACGACCTCGCCACGACCGAGAATCACGTTTCGTGGGCGCACATGTACAGAATGATGTTCATCCTCCAGATCGGGTTCGCCCTCGCCTACCTGCTGTAGGGTGAGCCGCCTCCCTAGCGCGCTTGCCGTTCCATCAGCGCTTTGATGCGCTCTTCCATGGGCGGATGTGACGAGAATAGTGACGTCAGCCCGCCGCCGGTGAATGGCTTCGCGATGAACATGTGCGCCGTCGACGGATTCGCGTGGAACGGCAGCTGCTTGGACGTCGCATCGATTCGCTGCAGCGCGCTGGCGAGCCCCAAGGGGGTGCCGGCGATCTCGGCGCCGCCGGCGTCAGCCGCAAATTCGCGCGACCGCGAGATGGCCATCTGAATCAGTCCTGCCGCGATCGGCGCGAGGATAATCGACGCAATCAGCGCGATGGGGTTGCTGTCGCGGCGGTCGCGGTCGGAGCCGCCGCCGAAAATGGCCGCGAATTGCGCCATGTGCACCAGGTACATGATGGCTGCCGAGAGCGTGGCGGCCACGCTGCTGATCAGAATGTCGCGGTGCTTGACGTGTGCAAGCTCGTGCGCGATGACGCCTTCGAGCTCGCGCTCCGGCAGGAGCCGCAGCAGTCCTTCGGTCGCGGCAACGGCCGCGTGCTGCGGGTCGCGCCCGGTCGCAAACGCGTTCGGTGACTGATCCGGAATGACATAGACCTTGGGCATGGGCAGGTTCGCCTGCTGCGCCAGCCGCGCCGTCATGCGATACAGCATGTGGTCTTCGCCGACCGGCTGCGCTTTATACATGCGCAAAACCATCTTGTCCGAGAACCAATAGCTGAATCCATTCATCGCGACTGCGATCACCAGCGCCATCGTCAGTCCGGCCTCGCCGCCGAGCGCGCCGCCGATGACCAGCAACAGCCCGCTCAGCCCACCAAGAAGTAACGCCGTTTTCAGTCCGCTCGACATGATTCGATTATTCCACGCCTGCCGGTTCTATAATCAAGCAATGGTGCACAGTCCATGGCCCGTGATCGCCGCGATGGTCGTGTCCTCTGTTATTCAGACGCCGCCGGTGCCGAAGCCGTTTCCTCAGCCAGGGCAACCGCGGGCAACCGCGGCGCCGCCGCCCTCGACCACGCCGGCCGTTAACACGCCGGCGACCGTGCCAAACGCGCCGGCTGCGCGCGCAAACGAGATTCGCACGCAAGCCCCGGCCGGCACGCCGACCGAGGCCACGCTCGGCGCCCCGATTTATCCAACGTCGGAATTCCTTGAATCGTTCGACGCGGGCCGCGGCCAGCGGTACTTCCTCTTCGGCACGAATGCCGCGTACACGGAGATCGTCGGCTACTACCGGACCGTCATGAAGAATGGCGGGCGCACGATCTTCGAAACCCCGGCCATGCAGCAATGGGAACTGGGCAAGTTCCAGGAACAAACCATGGCCTACCCGCCAAGCGTCGTCGTCAAGGACTACAGCTGGAACGGGTCCCCGGGCTATCTGTTCGTTGACGGCGCCAAGGAGAAGCGGTTCAGGACCGTCATCCAGATCGTGCCGGCCGCTCCCGCCGCAATCAAGTAGTCTTCCCGTCAGGTTTGCGCCGTTTGTGGCCGCCGCGCGCCTGGCGCAATCGATCAGTGTCACGGCGGGAGGTGCCTGATCGACCTCGGGTACCGGCGCGACGTCGCGGAGTTTCAGGACGACTGCCGCGTCGTCACGCACACCCGGCCTGAGTCCGTCACACGCGGCGTGAGCTTCTTTGTCGGATCGGGCGCAGGCTAACCGAGGAGCCAGCCGGCGAGATTGAAGTAGAAGAGCAGGGTTGCGACGTCGGCCACGGCGAGCACGATCGGCCCGGCCGCGATCCGCGGATCGAGCCGCATCGCATGGAGCGCCGTCGGCAATAACAGGCCCAGCAGCCCGGCCGTCACCACCGCTGCCGAAATCGCTCCGCCAACGGCGATTCCGAGCAGCAGGTTTGCATGAAGCGCCGCGGCGATGCCGCCGACGATGAGGCCGCAGCCGATTCCCAGTAACGCCGCCGCCCCCAGTTCTTGAAAAAACACCGGACGAAGGAATCCGCGCGCCGGCGCGCCGCCGTGAAGCCTCTGTAGCGTCAACGTTGCCGATTGCATGCTCACGCTCTCGGCCACGGCCAGCACGACCGGAATGAACACCGCCAGCACGACCACCGACTCCATCAGCGCTGCGTATCGCGACGCGATCAGCGCCGAAAGCAATCCGCCGGCGACGTTCGCCATGAGCCACGGGAATCTGTCAATGAAGCTGGTCCACGCGCTGCGGCTACCGGACGCGTGAATACCGACAAGCTGGAAGATGTCCTCGAACGAGCGGCTGGCCAACGCGACGACATCCGGTGTGAAGACCGTCGCATTGAGCTCTCCCAGCAGCTCGCCGCGCCGGTCCACCACCGGAAACGCTTTGAAGGGCTGCGTGGCGAAAAATTCCGCGGCAACGAGCATCGTCGCCCAATCAGGAATCGCGACCGCGTCGTGCTGCATCACCGACTCGATCGTGGCTGAGGGATCGCTGTTCAGCAGGACCTGGGACGTCACCACGCCGGCGAGCCGTTGTTGGTCGTCGACGACGTAGAAACATGGCGAGTCGCCGGCGCGGGCGATGCGCACGGCGTCGATCGCCGACGTGACGGTATCGGATGGGCGGAACACGGCCGCGCACGGATGCAGATGCGGGAGGACGGATTCGTGGAGACGCAATGATCAGGCGCGGGTGCGGCGGTACTCTTCCGCCTTTTCGGCGAGGCCTGCTTCGCGGGCCTTGTCAACGCCGACACCCTGGTCGGCGGCGTAGTCGCGGATCTGCTGCGTGATTTCCATCGAGCAGAACTTGGGCCCGCACATCGAGCAGAAGTGCGCGACTTTCGCGCCGTCGGCCGGCAGCGTCTCGTCGTGGTACGCGCGCGCGGTAACCGGGTCGAGCGCGAGATTGAACTGATCTTCCCACCGGAACTCGAAGCGCGCCTTCGACAGCGCGTCGTCCCACGCCTGCGCCCTGGGGTGGCCCTTCGCAAGGTCGGCCGCGTGCGCGGCGATTTTGTAGGCGATGACGCCGGCTTTGACGTCGTCTCGATTGGGGAGTCCCAGGTGTTCCTTCGGCGTGACGTAACAGAGCATCGCGGTCCCGTACCAGCCGATCATCGCGGCGCCGATCGCGGAGGTGATGTGGTCGTAGCCGGGCGCGATGTCGGTGGTGAGCGGCCCGAGCGTGTAGAACGGCGCTTCCCCGCACCACTCGAGCTGCTTTTCCATGTTTTCCCGAATAAGGTGCATCGGCACATGGCCCGGGCCTTCGTTCATGACCTGGATGTCGTATTCCCAGGCGATCTTGGTCAACTCGCCCTGGACTTTCAACTCGCCGAACTGCGCCTCGTCATTGGCGTCGGCGATCGATCCGGGCCGCAAACCATCGCCGAGCGAGAACGACACGTCGTAGGCGCGCATGATCTCGCAGATTTCGCGGAAGTGCGTGTAGAGAAAGTTCTCCTTGTGATGCGCAAGGCACCACTTGGCGAGAATCGAGCCGCCGCGCGACACGATGCCGGTGAGGCGGCGGGCCGTCAGCGGCACGAACCGGAGGAGTACGCCGGCGTGAACGGTGAAGTAGTCCACGCCCTGCTCTGCCTGCTCGATCAGCGTGTCGCGGTAGATCTCCCACGTCAGATCTTCAGGGCGTCCGCCGACCTTCTCGAGCGCCTGGTAGATCGGCACCGTGCCGATCGGCACGGGGGAATTGCGAAGAATCCACTCACGGGTCTCGTGAATGTTTTTGCCGGTCGACAAGTCCATCACGGTGTCGGCGCCCCACAGCGTCGACCAGCGAAGCTTGTCGACCTCCTCGGAAATCGATGAGCCAATCGCCGAGTTGCCGATGTTGGCGTTGATCTTCACGAGGAAATTGCGGCCGATAATCATCGGCTCCAATTCGGCGTGATTGATGTTGGCTGGAATGATGGCGCGGCCGCGCGCGATCTCGTCGCGCACGAACTCGGGCGTGATCTTCGCGGGGATGATCGCGCGGCCGCGGGCCACTTCGCTGCGCACGAACTCCGGCGTGATCGCGTTTGGAATTTCTGCGCCAAAGCGCTCGCCTTT
>JBKJHW010000123.1:0-8316 GCA_046598935.1 Vicinamibacterales bacterium
ATGCCGGACGAGATCGGCGATGTCTTCGTTGGGGCCGAATCGACCGGCCGATAGCAGCGCTTCGCCGACGACGCTCGTGTTGACGGCGCGCGTAGCGCTCTTGAGAAACGCTGTGAGCGCGGCGTAGGACTCCGGTGTCATGATCTTGCCGAGCGCCTGCGCGGCTTCGCGGGCCACCGCCGGCGATGTGGTTCTGGCGTTGAGCACACTGTTCAGCCAGGGAATCGCGCCGGCGTCTTTCTGCTGGCCGGTCGCCCACGCGACGATCGGCCCGACGGTTTGATTCTTGTCGTCACGAAGTGCCGCGAGCATCGGCCGTGCCTTCTCGCTCACGATGCGTCCCATCGACATCACCGCGCGCCGGCGCACTTCCGGGTGGCCGGACTTCAGGATGCGGGCGAGCTCGGCCTCATCGAAGTTGCGCGTGTCTTCGAGCTTGAGCAGCGTCGCGATGTCGTCGATGTTGGCGGCAGACAGGGGCCGGCGCGCCGATTGCGCCGAGAGCGGGACAGTGACAAACGCGAGGAGGGCAAGAACCTTCAGCCAGCGATTCATGCGCGAATTCTATCCACCTTGGAGGGCCATGGGGGACCATGGGGAAGATCTAATCAGTTTTTCAAAAGGCTTTTTCAAAAAGACGGTCGGGAGGCTCTTCCCCATGGCTCTCCATGGCCCTCCAAGGTGAATAGCTCTCACTCGTAGTATTTCGCGTACATCCCTCTGCGGAAGATCCAGCCGCCGAGCGGGCCGAGCAGGCCCAGGACGTAGTGCATGTAGCCGAGGTCCATCAGCTCGACCAGGTTGCCGTCGAAGTCGCGGCAGAAAAAGAACGTGTGGCCGCGCGGCGAGCGCTCGGGCTTGGTGACGATCTCGACGCCCTTGCTGACGAGGTAGTCGTGCCACTTCTGCGTGTTGCGCACGTTGAAGCTGATGTGCGTGAGGCCCACGCGATTCCATGGAATCTCGACAGGCGGCTGCTGCGGCTCGAACGCGAAGATCTCGAGCACGGCGCCGCCCGGCACGCGGATCCAGCCGATCTTGCAGCTGGGGACCGCGACGTCTTGTTGCAAGCGGCCGTCGCCGCGACCGACGCCAAAAAAACTCTTGATCCGCTCGGGCGGCGTGTCGGCGACCCCGACGAGCGGGCACCCGAAGACGTCCCAGTAGAACTTGACGGCTTTGTTGAAGTCCGAGACGGTGATGCCGGCGTGGGAGAACGAGCGGACGCGCATGCCCCGATTATTTCAGATGATCGGCCACGCGCAGCGCCTGGGCGATGATTGTGAGCGCCGGGTTCACGGCCGCCGACGAGGGGAAGAACGAGGCGTCGACGACATAGAGGTTGTCGAGGTCGTGCGCCTTGCACATGGAATCGAGGACCGACGTCTTCGGATCGGCGCCGAATACGAGCGTCCCGCACTGGTGCGTCGTGTTCCTGTTCTTGTGCGAATGCGAGATCGTGATCCAGAAACCCAGCTTGCGGAGGATGCGCTTCATCTCCCGCACGAGGGCGTCGTGCGCGCTCGTGTTATTCGGGCGGTAGTGAAGATGAATGCGGCCCTGGGCGTCCACCTGGACCCGGTTCGCCGCTGTCGGCAGGTCTTCCGACATCACTAGCCAGTCCACGCCCCGGGCAACCCACGCGTTGTACGCCCACAACGGAATCGACGGCACGACGCTCTGCGCCATGACGCCGTGCGTGCGGCCCTGCGACTGAATCTGGCCGAGCGGGAAGCGCGTGTTCGGGCCGTGGTGGTAAAAGTCGTTGATCGCCACGGTCTTCTGAAACACGTCGGCGTTCTTTCTCGACGGATGAAACCCCTGCATCATCGTCGCCAGATGCGCCATGTAGCGCGCGCCGACGAGGCCCGATGAATTGGCGAGCCCGTTGGGATGCTGGTCGTTGGCTGACTTGAGTAGAAGGGCAGCCGAATTCACAGCGCCGCACGAGATGACAAAGCGATCGGCCTCAACACGCAGTGTTTCGCTTCCGCGCGACACAACGACAGCCTCGACTTTCCGGCCCGACGGGTCCGTGATCAGCCGGTCAGCTTTTGCCCCGGTCCACACGGTGACATTCGCGTGTTTCGCCGCCGGTTCCACGCAGCAGACTTCGGCGTCGCTCTTCGCGTGGATGTGACACGGAAATGAGTTGCACGTGTTACAGAGCACGCAGCCCCCGGCTTCGCCCGGCCGCATGACGGCCAGCGGCAGCGGCGAAGGATTGAGACCCATCCGCCTGAGGTCGTCGACGATCTTCGACATGCCCGCCGCGTGCGGCACCGGCTCGAACGGAAACGTGTGGCCTTCCGGTTCGGTTGGATCGCCAGGCCCGCCGCGCACGTGGTACAGCGTCTCGGCGCGATCGTAGTACGGCGCGAGCACGTCGTAATCGATCGGCCACGCCGGCGAGACGCCGTCCATGTGCTCGGTGGCCTCGAAGTCCGAGCGCCGCAGCCGGTAGAGCACGGCCCCCCAGAACTTGGTGTTTCCGCCCACGTTGTAGTGCGTGTAGGGCGCGAACTCGTCGCCACGGTCGTCGAGCCAGCGTTCTTTCGTCTGGTAGCGCTTGTGCTTCCAGACGGCTTCAGGATTCCAGTTCTCAGGTTCCTGCGGCACGCGCTCGCCGCGCTCGATGAGCAGGATGCGCGCGCCTGTCCCCGCCAGCGCGTGCGCCATCGTCCCGCCGCCGGCTCCGCTGCCGACGATAACGAGGTCGAACTTCATTTGTAGATCTGTTCCATCAATCTGTGATCCTCGATCGCGCGCTCGAGACTCATTTCAGGCGCGCCGCCCCGGCGGATCGACTCGACGAAGTCCGAGTACATCGCGCGGTAGCCGCGAATGTCCCGGAAGCCCGGCAGGATCAGCTGCGGCATGCCTTTGCGGCGGACGATGATGAAGACGCCGTTTGATTCGAAAGAGATGACGCCTTCGCGGCCCATGAGTTTCGAGATGCGAAGCCCGCGGAAGAGCGACGGCACTTCGCGCGAGTAGTAGAGCGAGCCCACGGCGCCGTTGTCGTAATGAAATGACGCCAGCATGCTTTTGGCCCGAGAGTCGGGCCCGGTGCGCGACGGCGTCGGCCGGAATCCCTGGATCGACACGATCTTCGGCCCGAGGCTCCCCGCAATGTGAAGCCAGTGAATGCCTTCTTCAAAAAACGCATCGCCGCCGGCCATCGACTCGTCGTTGCGCCAGTCGTTGGCCTTTTTGAGCCGATGCGCGATCGTGACAAAGTGCGCGAAAACCATTTCGCCGATCGCGCCCTCGCGGACCAGCGCGCGGAGCTTCACCGCCAACGGTTTGTAGTGATCGTTCTCGCCGACGAGCACGACTTTGCCGGCCACATCGCGGGCGGCTCTGACTTCGTCGAAGTCGGCCATCGCCGGAAACGCCGGTTTCTCAACCAGCACATGCTTGCCGGCCGCGAGCGCCTGCAGCGTCAGTGCCTTGTGAAACTTCGGCGGGACGGCGACGACGACGGCGTCGATGGCCGGGTCGTTGATGGCCGAATCGTAATCGCCGTAACTCGTTCCGCCCTGGAACAGCAGGCGGACCTGCTCGGCCTTGCCCTTGTCCCGGCTCGCATAGCTGCACCTGACCCGGTCGCGCATCGACCGGAGCACGCGGCTGTGGACACGAGTGATGAATCCGCATCCGAGAAACGCGATGTTCACTGGGCCGGCCACGTCGGAATCATATCGAACGGCGCGCCGGTATACTCGCCCGATGAAACTGCGGCGAACGGTCCAGCTTCTGATTCCATGCGTCTTCGTGTCGTCGTTGTTGGCGGGCTGCAATCAGTCGGCGGTGCCCGAGACGCCCGGCAACAAGACGCTCGGGCCCATCTTGCACAACTACGTCGTCGAGTTTCTGCGGCGGAATCCGACGACGAACACCTATCTTGGCGGTGCCGGATTCGACCCGAAACTGCGCGAGATCGACGGCACGCTGCGCGACTACTCGCCCACAGCGCTCGCCGAAGAGGACCGGTGGCTGAAACAGACTCAAAGCGAACTTGCAGCGATCCCGGCGTCGGCCCTCTCGCCGAATGCCCAGATCGACCGGGATGTGGCTCTTGCGCAGATCGCGTTCGTCTTGAGACAGCACGAGGGGCGCCGATACCAGGAGCGCGCGATCGACACCTATGTGCTCGAGCCGTTTCGCGCGATCGACTGGCAACTGCAGGGGTTGTCGTCGACCGGGGGCAACACCTACGGCTCGGACGACGAATGGCAGCTTGTGCTCTTGCGGGTACAGAAGATCCCGATGTTTCTCGACGTCGCAGCGGCCCAGCTTCGTGCCGGCGTCGAACGCCAGAACGTGCCGGACCGGCGCATGATCCGCCGCGATGGCATCGGCACGGCAGAGAGCACCGCGCACTACTTTCGAGTGACCCTGCCTGGTCTCGCTGCCGAACGCATGGGCGGGCCGAAGAAAGCCGCGTTGCTGAACGATTTGAAAGCGGCGAGCGCCAACGCGGCGCGCGCGTACGCGAAACTCGGCGACGAGGTCGCGGCGCTGTATTTCACGACCTCCGCCGCGTCGACGCTGAAGCCGCAGTACGACCGAGACCGCTACGCGATGGGCGAGGCCGAGTACAACTGGGCGCTCATGAACAATTTCCGGCTCGACAAGACTGCCGCGGCGCTTTACGAGGAGTCGTGGCCCGTCGTCGAAGACACGCAGAAGCAGATGATCGCGCTCGCGCGCGAGATCGGCGCGGCGAAGAAGTGGGCGCTACCCGGCCCCGAGCTGGAGCGAGGGGGTGGACAAGCGGGGGGCGCCGCGGTCCGCTTCGTCTTCGACGAACTGTCGAAGGATTATCCGAGGAGCGACACCGAGATGGTGGCGTGGTATCGAGACGCCGCATTCCGGCTCGTCGCCTTCGCCCGGCAGACGGGGCTCTTCGACGTTCCAGCCGACTACAAACTCGAAGTGACCGAGACACCGCCGCCCCTCCAGGCGTCGATTGACGGCGCCGCGTATTATCCAGCGCCGCCGTTTCGGAACACCGGCGTTGGCCGGTTTTATGTGACGCCCACGCACAACGATCCTGCGGCGCTCCAGAGCAACAATCGTGCGGCGCTGGCGGATCTCTCGGCGCACGAGGGATTTCCTGGTCACGACTGGTACTACAAAGTGATGACGTCGTATCGCGATGTCATTTCGCCGGTTCGCTGGCTCACGCCGGGCGCTGTCGAAGATTCATCGGCGATGTGGCAGGACTCGATGTCGGCCGAAGGCTGGGGACTCTACGCCGAAGCGCTCATGGCCGAGCCGCAGCCGGGCGCGCCGAACGGCTTCTACACTCCCGAAGAACATCTCTATCAGCTCCAGGGCCAGCTCTATCGCGACCTTCGTGTCCGCATTGACACCGGGATTCACACCGGCCGCCTCACGTACGACGCGGCCGCAACGCTGTTCTCCGAAATCGTCGATTTTCTGCCGGGCTCCTGCGCCGCCTTCGCGCCGTCCCGCGCTGCGGCGCCCAAGCAGGCAACGAGCGACGTGAAGCGCGCGAGTTGTGACGCGGCTGAGCGCGCGATCTTTCGGTATTCGAAATGGCCAACGCAGGCGATCACGTATCGTCTGGGCAAAGCCGAGATTTACGCGCTTCGCGAAGAGGCGCAAAAGAAGCTCGGCGCCGATTACTCCGCCAAGGCGTTTCATCTCGCGTTCATCCGGCAGGGCACTATTCCATCCGGATACTTCAGGGCGGCACTTCTTTCCGAGTTGGCGCCGGCGAAGAAATGAAGGGCCGCTAACTCTATGTAACTGCGCGACTTGCCGGCCCGAAAAGCTGGCATGGAAGTGGCAGTAGGAGAGTGCGGAGGCAGGGCAATGACAAATACATCGAAGTTCTGGACCGCCGCGGTGATCGTGGGTGCTGTGGCCGCAGGGGCCGCCATCGCGAACAACGACCGTGTCGAGGCCGCCAATGTTGCGCCACAAGTTGCACTCGCGCCGCCTGAAGCGTCCGAGCCGGCGGCAACGAAGGCCGCGCTTCCGTTGCCGACGCCGCGGAAGGCCAACGCGCCGCTCTCGATGTCGCCGGGTCTCGCCACGCTCATGCGGCCGCTCCTGCAGCGGGGCACGGATTTGACGATGGCGTCGGAAGGATTCGAGACGGGCGAGTCATTTGTCGCGACGGCCCACGCCGCGAAGAATCTCGGCATTCCGTTCGTGCTCCTGAAGGATCGCGTCGTCGCGCGGCGTCAGCCGCTCGCCACGGCCATCCGAGAATTGAGACCGGGCGTCGACGCGAAAGCCGAAGCCGCGCGCGCGATCTCGGCGGCCCGGTCCGAGATCGCACTGCCGACCGGGAGCTAGTTCGCCGTTCACACCGCGCCGGTCATCGAGAAGGGCGACGTGGCCGGCGCCAGCCGCCTTTTTCACATAGGCACGATCGGCGGTAGGGCATCTGAAATTGGCGATCAGCGTCCGCGGTCGCGGCGAATCAACTTCACGATGTCCGAGGTCGACACGGGCCTGGGTGTGGCCCGGGCCCGGTCCAGCCGCGCGCCGTCAGCGCGGCGGCTCATCAGAGAGATTTCGCGCCGCAGCGCATTGTTGATGACGCGGCTGCGTTTCCCTGGCGCAACCAGCCGATCGAGATCCGCCTTCACGTCGTCGTCCAGGACGATCTTGATCTTGGTGGGCATGATTGTTCTCTACCTGTTGGAGAGAATAGCAGGGGTGGTGGCGGCGATCCCTTCGACCAGCCAAGCCGTGCCGCTCGCGCGATTCGGATTGCCAGCCGGTATACTCTGCGCACCGAATGAGCCTCACTGCCGGAACGAAGCTCGGCCCCTACGAGATCCAATCCGCAATTGGGGCCGGCGGCATGGGCGAGGTCTATCGCGCGCGCGACACGCGGCTCAATCGCGACGTCGCGCTGAAGATTCTGCCGCAGTCATTCGCCGCTGACGCGGATCGCGTCGCGCGCTTCAAACGCGAAGCGCAAGTGCTCGCGTCGCTCAATCATTCGAACATCGCCGCGATCTACGGCATCGAGAGTGATGCGCTCGTCATGGAGTTGGTCGAAGGCGAAGACCTCTCCGCGCATATCGCTCGTGGCGCCCTGTCGCTTGCCGAGACGCTGCCGATCGCGCGCCAGATCATTGACGCGCTCGAAGCCGCGCATGACGCGGGCATCGTGCATCGCGATCTGAAGCCCGCGAACATCAAAGTCCGGGCCGATGGCACCGTCAAGCTGCTCGACTTCGGATTGGCGAAAGCGATGGATCCGGCCGGCACGTCGAGTCCAGACCTCGCGAATTCTCCGACACTCACCGCTCGCGCCACGCAAATGGGCATGATTCTCGGCACAGCCGCTTACATGTCCCCGGAACAAGCGCGCGGCAAAGCCGTCGATCGCCGCGCGGACATCTGGGCGTTCGGCGTCGTGCTCTACGAAATGCTGTCAGGGCGGCGCGCCTTTGAGGGCGACGACATCTCGATCACCCTGGCGAACGTGCTCAAAGACGACGTGACCTGGAGCGCGCTCCCGGCGAGCCTTCCGCCATCGGTCCGCCGACTGCTGCGGCGCTGTCTTGAAAAAGATCCGCGCAAGCGGTTGAGCTCGATCGGCGACGCGCGGCTGGAGCTCGATGAGACCGACGCGCCACTCACCGCCAACAATTCGGCCAGCACGACGCGGCGCCGTTTCGCCGCCGCGATGATCTGGCCCCTCCTTGCCGGCGTCGTCATCACCGCGGCCATCGCGGCAATGCTGTGGCCTTCGCGGCGCGCGAGTCCCGATGCGGCTGTATCGCGCGTGTCGTTGCTCCCGCCTGCCGGCGTCGAGATGTTTCCGGACCCGGTGGCCATGGCCATTTCCCCTGATGGCCGAATGGTCGCATTCGTCGTCGGCAGCCCGAATCAACAGAAGACAGAGCTGTGGATCCGGTCGCTCGAGTCGACAGCCGCGCGGCGAATCGAGAGCGGTGACTTTGCCTCGTTGCCGTTCTGGTCCCCTGACAGTCGACGCATCGGCTTCTTCGCCGGCGGAAAACTGAAGACAGTACTGGCCTCCGGCGGCCGCGCCGATGTGCTCTGCGATGCGCCGACGGCTCGTGGGGGCACCTGGAACTCGGCGAACGTCATCGTGTTCGCGGGGGTGACGGACGGTCCGCTATCGCGCGTTTCGGCAAATGGCGGAACACCGACAACGGTGACGACGCTCGAAGCAGTACAAAAAGAGTCGGGCCATCGCTTTCCGGCGTTCCTGCCGGACGGCGAGCACTTTCTCTTTACGGCGCTGCCGAAACGCGACGGGAAGTACGACGTGTTCGTTGGCTCACTGGCGAA
>JBKJHW010000014.1:0-40417 GCA_046598935.1 Vicinamibacterales bacterium
TCTTCGTCGATCGGAGACGCGTGGATCTTCCTCACGACATCCATTCCGGACACCACCCGGCCGAAGGCCGCAAAACCCTGGCCGTCCGGATTACGGCGACCACCGTAATCGAGTTCCGGCGTGTCCGTCACACAGAGGAAGAAGTCGCTCGCCGCCGAATCGGCAGCCGCCGACCGCGCCATCGAGATCGTTCCCGCGGCATGTTTGAGACCCGTCACGCTTGTGCCTTCCAGGGCAATCGGCGGCCGTCCCGCCCTGCCGCGCGCGCGGCCGGCCTGGATCACTTGAATCGGATAGTCCGTGCGGCTCTCGGTCCCCGGGCGGACCGTCCGATGAAAGGCGCCATCGTCGTATGCGCCGGCATCGACGTAGGCCAGAAAATTGGTCACGGTGCCCGGCGCTTTCACGGCTTCGAGCTCAATCTCGAACTGGCCAAGAGACGTTTCGACAATCACGCGCGGGAGCGGCGCCGTTTGAAACGCGAGGGCAGCGATGAGTGCGAGGAGTAGTCCAGTCATCGCCGAACAGTATGCACGAGATGCGGCCCGCGCTAATGTTGCGGATCGGGTGGAAAAATCTTCCCCGGATTGAGTATTCCGTTGGGATCGAATGCGCGCTTCACGCGCCGCATGGCCTCAATTGTGGCCGGCGTCAATTCCAACGGGAGATACGGCGCTTTCGCGAAGCCGATTCCGTGTTCCCCGCTGATCGATCCTTCGAGCGCCACCACGCCGCGAAACAAGACACCTTCGGCGATATGCGCTCGACGGATCTCATCCTCTTCGCCCGGCGTCACCATGATGTTGACGTGGATGTTCCCGTCGCCGACGTGACCGAAGCACGGGATCCGGAGACGAAACTCCATCTTGATCCTGTCAACGAGCTCGAACAGCTCCGGCACGCGGCCCTTCGGCACGACGACATCGTGATTGAACTTCAGGGGCGTGATCATTCGCAGCGACGGCGAGACCTCGCGACGCACACGCCATAACTCCTGGCGCTCGGCGTCGTCCTTCGCGCGCAGAAACTCCGTGGACCCGGCCGCAAGGCAAGCGGCCTCGACGCGGGCGGATTCGTCAGCGACCTGCCCGTCGCCGCCATCCACCTCGAGCAACAGCAGCGCCGCCGTACCGGGCGGCGCCAGTGACCGGACCTGCAGCGCTTCGGCGACGGCCTCAAGACAATCACCGTCGATCAGCTCCAACGCGGCAGGAATCACGCGCGCGCGGATCAGGTTCGTCACGGCGTCCACGGCGTGGCGCACGCTCGGAAACGTCGCGCGCATCGTGATCTGGCGCGTCGGCTTTGGTACGAGCCGCAGAATGATCTTGGTGATGATCGCGAGCGTGCCTTCCGATCCGACGAGCAACTGCGTCAGGTCGTAACCGACGACGTTTTTGACCACCTTGCCGCCGGTCTTGATCACTTCCCCGCTGGGCAGCACCGCTTCGAGACCGATCACATACTGCTTCGTCACGCCGTACTTGAACGCGCGCGGTCCGCCGGCGCATTCCGCGACGTTGCCGCCAATCGCTGATTGCCGAAGGCTGGCGGGATCCGGCGGATAAAACAGTCCGACCTTCTCGACAGCGTCCTGGATGTCACCGGTAATCACGTTGGGCTCGACCACGGCCAGCAGATTGAGCTCGTCGATCTCGAGAATTCGATTGAGGCGCTCGAGGCTCAGCACGACTCCGCCGTGCACCGGTACCGCGCCTCCGGTGTAGCCGGTGCCGGCGCCACGAGGCACGAGCGGCGTGCCCGTCTCGTTGCAGAGCGCCGCAATCGCAGAAATCTCACTGGTATCGGCCGGTAGCACGACGACATCAGGCGGATGGCCGCGCTTCAGAGCATCCGCGCCGTATTTCTCGATAGCCGCGGCGTCAGTCAGGACAAACGCATCTCCGACGATGCGGCGGAGCCGGCTAGTGATCGCGTGCATGCCTGATAATTCGTGTCACACCTTCGCGCAGCGTTTCGAGCGACGCCGCGTACGACAATCGGAACGCGCCAGTGTGTTCGAACGCCTCGGCCGGCGTAACGATGACGTGCTCCTTGGCGAGGAGCGAGTCGGTGAACGCCTGCGACGTCGCAAACCGGTCCGGCGACAGAAACGGCTCAATTGACGGATAGAGATAGAACGCGCCCTTCGGCACCGGGCATGTGAGGCGCGGTTCTTCTGTAAGCCATTCCAGAACCTGGTCGCGCCGCTGCTTGTAAACGGCGCGCATGTCGTCCACGCACTGTTGCGGTCCGGTCAGCGCCGCGACCGCGGCTTTCTGCGTGATCGAATTGACGTTCGACGTTTCGTGGCTTTGCAGCGCGTTGCAGCCGGCCGTCACGCTCTTCGGCGCAAGTACCCAGCCGCAGCGCCAGCCGGTCATCGCGTACGCCTTCGACGCCGAACCGCAGATCACGAACCGGTCGCGCATCACGTCGCCGAAAATCCTGGGCATGTTGTGCGGCACGTTGTCGTACACGAGCCGCTCGTAGCACAGGTCCATCACGATCCAGATACCGCGCTTCGCACACTCGGCGGCGAGAATCGACGCTTCGGCCTCCGAGAGCAGCGCTCCGGTGGGATTGCCCGGGCTGTTGACCACGACCGCGCGCGTCTTTGGCGTCACGCCAGAGAGCAACACCTCTGCCGTCAACGCAAAGCCGTTGGCGGCGGTGGTTCGCACAACGACGGGCGTGGCGCCCGCGAGCTTGATCTGTTCGAGAATCGTCGGCCAGCCCGGCGCGTGCGTGATGACTTCGTCGCCGGGATTAAAGAGCGCCATCGCCGCGTGGTACAGCGCCTGCTTGCCGCCCGCGGTAGCGATGATCTCGTCCGGCGCGTAACTCACGCCGTAGTCTTCGCGATAGCGGAACGCGATCGCCTCGCGCAACTCCGCAGTGCCCATATTCGCCGTGTACTTCGTGAAATTCGCATCGAGCGCGCGGTGCGCGGCGTCCGTCACGTGCGCAGGTGTCGGAAAATCGGGCTCGCCGGCGCCGAGATCGACAACGGCGACGCCCTCGCGCTTCAGCTTCTCGGCAGCGATCGTCCCTTTCATCGTCGGGGACAAAGCGATGTGGTTCATGCGCTCCGCAAGCGCCGGCGTCGGGGTGCTCATTTTAACGAATGTCCCTTCTTCAGTTGCGAGCTGCCGCTCTTTATCTGCGAGCTGCCGCTCGACATTTCGCCAAGGCGTCTTTCGACACCGGCCGGCACAAGACCCGTAATGCTGCCGCCGAGCGACATCACTTCCTTGATCAGCCGCGAGCTCACGTAGGTGTACTGCTCGGCCGGCACCATGAAAACTGTCTCGACCGACTCGTCGAGGTGGCGGTTCATCATCGCCATCTGCAGCTCGTATTCGAAATCGGAAATCCCGCGAAGCCCGCGCACAATGACGTTCGCCCGTTTGGCGCGCGCGTAGTCGACGAGCAATCCGTCGAACCGGTCGGCCTCGACGTTCGGTTGTCCCTGGAAGTTCTCGCGAATGATCGCCATCCGCTCCTCGGCGCTGAAAAGCGGCGTCTTCGCCGAATTCGTCAGCACGGCGACGATGACCCGGTCGAAGAGCTTGGCGCTGCGCTGGATGATATCGATATGCCCGTTGGTCAACGGGTCGAATGAACCCGGAAACACTGCAATGCGCGCCGCTGCTCGCTCAGCCATGTCAGGCACTCTCCCCAGCAGTGTAGAACGAGAGCGCGCTGTCGCCGGCGGTGAGCGTGCGATATTTTGCGAACCCCGCGGCCGCCGGGGGCACTCCCCTCTTCGTGCCGTGCTCGACGACGACGCGACCGCCAGGCGCCGCCATGCCGGCGGCGCGCTCCACTGCCTCGTCAAGACCGGAGAGCTCGTAAGGCGGATCCAGAAACACGAGGTCGAACCGATCCGCCGCCATTCGCCCGTTCGCCGGGCTCGGCGCCATGAAATCGCCGCGGACGACGGCGCAGCGGATCTTCGCGTCTTCGCGGCCCAATAGCTTCGCGATATTTTTCTCAATCAGCGCCACCGCGCGAGGGTCGCGCTCGATGAATGTGACGTGAGCGGCGCCCCGGCTGAGCGCTTCGATGCCGACGGCACCCGTCCCCGCAAACGCGTCCAATATCCGAAGACCTACGATCTTCGGGCCGAGCACGTTGAACAGGGTTTCGCGCAGCGAATCCGACGTGGGCCGCAGCCCATCCCAGCTCGGCCCGTCAAGTGTCCGGCCGCGGAGCTGGCCGGCGACAATCCGCACTACGCCACACCCACGAGGCCGAATCGCGCGGCCCAGTTCGCCGTGACGTAAGCCGCCAGCGCCCGCGAAGCCGCGGGTTCGTCGAGCCAGGCCGTGGCTTCGCGCCGGGCTTCTTCCATGAGCGCGTGGTCGCGCAATAAATCACCGACACGCAGCGTCGGCATGCCGGACTGCCGGGTTCCGAAGAAATCGCCGGGCCCGCGTATCTCGAGATCGCGCTCGGCGATCACGAACCCGTCCGTCGTCTCGACCAGCGCGCGCAGGCGCGCTTTCGCGTCTTCGCTGAGGGGAAACTGGTACAGCAGCACGCACGTCGACGGATGCTCGCCGCGGCCGACGCGCCCGCGGAGCTGATGCAGCTGCGAAAGGCCAAAGCGTTCCGCATGCTCGATCAGCATCATCGTCGCGTTCGGCACGTCCACGCCGACTTCGACGACGGTCGTCGACACAAGAAGGTCGACGTCACCGCGCGCGAAGGCCGCCATGACCCGGTCCTTCTCGTCTTGCTTCAATCGCCCGTGCAGCAGCGCCAGGCGGTACTGCGGAAAGATCTCCTGCTGGAGATGATCGGCCATTTCCGTCGCGGCGCGCAGGTCGACCTTTTCCGATTCCTCGACGAGCGGATAAATCACGTAGGCCTGCCGGCGCGCGTCGAGCTCCTTGCGGATCTGCCGATAGATGTCCTCGCGCTTCGATTCCGATTTCGACACGGTGGTGATCGGCTGGCGTCCCGGCGGCAGCTCACGAATCACAGAGACGTCGAGGTCGCCGTAGGTCGTGAGCGCGAGCGTGCGCGGGATGGGCGTCGCCGTCATGACGAGCACGTCCGGATATCGCCCCTTCGCGCGGAGACTCGCGCGCTGCATCACGCCGAAGCGGTGCTGCTCGTCGATGATCACCAGACCCAGCGCGTGAAAGGCCAGGTCGGCTTCCGCGAGCGCGTGCGTGCCGATGACGAGTTGCGCGGTGCCGTTCGCGATCTCGGCGTGAACTTCGCGGCGCTTGGCCGGCGTGAGACCGCCGGTGAGCGAGACGATGCGGAATCTCGACTGGTCGAGCAGCCGCCGGATCGTGAGGTAGTGCTGGTCCGCGAGGATCTCAGTCGGCGCCATGAACGCAACCTGAAAACCGTTCTCCATCGCGACGAGCGCGGCCAACAGGGCGACGATGGTCTTCCCGGAGCCAACATCGCCCTGGAGCAGGCGGTTCATCGGCTCGGGGCGCTTCATGTCATCGACGATCTCGCGAAGCGCGAGTTTCTGCCCTTCCGTGAGCTTGAACGGCAGGACTCTCCTCGCAGACTCGCGAATGCGATCGTCGACCGTCACCGGCCGCGGTTTCTTGTCGTCGGCGTGGCGCCGCTTGCGCAACACGAGCCCGGCCTGGAACAGGAAGAATTCCTCGAAGATCAGACGCTGATGCGCGGGCGTCTGAAATGCGTTGAGCGATTCGATGTACGCCCCGCCGTCGGCCGGCGTGCCGCGCGATGCCGGCGGAAAGTGCACCCCGCGGATGGCGTCGGCGCGCGACGGCAATCCGCGCCGCGCGCGAATCTCGGGCGGGAGCGGATCGGCCACATCCGCCGGCAGTTCCTGCAGCATGCGGTGCACCAGCACGCGCTGCATTCGCGGCGTCATCGTGCCCGCTTTTTCGTAGATCGGCACGATCCGGCCGGTGTGCACGGACGAATCGTCGAGTTCCACGCCGTCGGCGTCGTGCTCGGATCGCAGCAGCTCGTACTCGGGATTGGTGAATTGGAGGCCACCCGATGGCCGGTATTCGAGCGCGCCGAACAAGACGACGCGCTGCGCCGGCTTGAATACGTCTTTGAGAAACGCTTGATTCGGAAAAACGGCTTTGGTGATGCCGCCGGTCGCATCGCGCACGATCGCTTCGAACAGCCGGAAGCCGGGCCGGCGAGTCTGGCGGATTCCGCTCGACACGACCTCCGCCGTCACCGTGGCCGTCATGCCGGGTTTGAGGTTGCGGATCTCGCAGGGCGCCGCGCGATCTTCGTAGCGCACCGGAAAACGCAGCAGGAGATCCTCGACCGTCTGCATACCGGCGCGCGCAAGGTCGGCGGCGCGCTTGGGCCCCACCCCTTTGACAAACTGAAGCGGCGTGCTGAGCAGGTCCTGCGCCACGTTCTTCGACAACCGGGTTACTGCACCACTGTTGCGGTGCCGCGCGCAATCAGCAGTTGCTTGACCGCTGCCGGGAGCGCGAATGGCTTTCCGAGCGTGATGCCTTCCGGGTAATCGTCGGATTTCGAATAATAGGCGATCAATTCCTGCAGAACTGTTCTCGGCAGCGGCCACGTGCCGAGCGAAGCGGACTGCACGTCGAACGTGGCCATGCCGCCGGCGCCGGTGAGCGTGCCGTTCAGCGTGACGGGCACGAGCCCCGTGAGCAGGTTCATCGGATCGAACATGCCGCGCGTTTTCGATTTGCGAACCGCATCGAGATCCACGATGGCCTTTGCGGTGAGCTTGGCCGCGGCGAGAAACGTCACGGTCGGCGACAGCAGCCCGGTCGGCACATTGTCTTTGCCGTCGGCCAGCAGCCACGCGTTGAATTCCCTGTCGGTAAATGTCGTGCGCAGCGGCGGCAGCGTCTTGCCTTTGACAACCGGCGCGGTCGCGCGGGTCATGATGGCCATGAGGCTGCGCTCCATCCGGTCGTTGTCGGATGTTTTTGGGGCCCTGGGGTCAGGTGACTGCGCGGCGACAGCGGCGCCGAACAGCACGGCGGCGAAAACAAGGGTGAGTGAAAGGCGGTCTCGCACAGCGGCTCGCCTGCCATGGTAGCGCGGAGAGTTACCGGGGGATACCCTCGAAACCGCCGCGGCCGCCGCCGCGCACCTTCGTCAGAAAATCGATCTTGCGGCGTTCGACGTTCTCTTCGAGCATCCTGAAACGTGCCCGCTGCCGGGCAGTCAACCCGACGTCGAGGTCATCAATCGCTTTGTGGATGCCCGCGTAGCCTTCCGCATCGGCAGCCGCCAGCTCTTTCAACTTCGCTTCAACCGCCGAGTCGGGCACATCAGCCGGCGCCTGCGGGCCCACGAGCGAACGAAGCTCGTTCATCACTCTGCCGCGTCGGCGATGGCCCTGCGTCCGCGCGTCCTGCAGGCGCCTCAAGCGCTGCACGAACCCCGGGTACTGTTCCGGCGTGAGCGGCAGAAACCGTTCTGCTTCCATGATCGCCATCGTGTCGAACATCTGCTGGATATAGACCGGCGAGAACTGCTCGTTTGGCCCGGGGCCCTGCGGCATCTGCGCCTTGGGTTTTCCCTGCGCGAGGAGCGCGGGCGCCGCCATCATGATGCAGCCGGCCACTGCGGCAATACGAACGAGTCGCGTCATTCCGTTACTCCCATTTCCGTGCGCAGCAAACGCACCAGCGCCTCACGCTCGGCGGGGCTCAGCGCTTCGATCGCCTGATCGGCCGCGTATGACGTTGGCATCAAGCCCATTTCCTGCGCAGTTTCCAATTCGACCGCCGGCGAGGCGATCTCGATCAGCCGCCACATTTCAGAAACCGCGACGTCAGCCATAAGCTCGCGGCTGCTCGCGGTCGCCGCTTCGGTGTTGTCCACCGGCGCGACGGCCACGCGGCCGGACCACACGATGATGGCCATGAGACCGAGCGTGCCAGCGGCGGCGGCCATCGGCCGCCAGTGCAACATCCACCACGAGCGCGCAATCGGCTCGACAGCCACGGCATCGCGCACTCGCGCGCTCAAGTGGTTCCAGAAGAAGGGCGACGGCTCCGGCACGTCACCGGACGCTTTGACCTCGGCAATGAGATCGTCGAACTCGTCGAGCTTGTCGAAATCGCGGGTCATGATCAGGCGTGCTCCAGAAGGCGCTTCAAATTGCCGAGCGCGTGAAAGAAGTTGGCTTTGACGGCGCCGACGGAACTACCGAGCACGGTCGCGATCTCTTCGTGACTCATTTCCTGATAGATCCGCAGCACGAGCGTCGCGCGCTGTTTCGGAGGCAGCTTCGCGATCGCGCGCCGCACGACGATCGCCCGCTCGCCGCGCGCGACGAGTTCGTGCGCATCGGGATTCCGCTGATCGACATGCTGCTCCGGCTCGATCGTTTCGAGCTTCGGCGTTTTCAGCGCCACACGGTTCAGGCACACGTTCACGCCAACCCGATACAACCAGGTGCCGAGCTGCGAATCGCCCTTGAAACTGTGCAGCCCCTTGAACGCGCGTACGAAGACGTCCTGCGTCAGATCCGACGCGTCTTCGTGATTACCCAGAAAGCGGTAACACAACTGATACACCTGCTTGCGATGCCGCTCGACGATGACGTCGAAGGCGTCGCGATTGCCGCCGAGGAAAGCCTGGATCAACGCACGGTCGTCCGCTCCCCGCAGGGATTCAATGCCGACCGCGAGGTCAGACACCGGGGACGCCCAGATCGCGACGGCTGTGCTCATCACTCCGGTTAGACCGCGTTCCCGCCGGGCAAGTTAGACCGCGAAGCCGCTTTCGCTGCTCAACCGGATGAGTTCTATCCATGATCCGCCCGTTGCACTTTCGCCTTTCCTTTGGTATCGTCGGCGCGTGCAGCCACTCACCAAGCGCCAGCGGGAGATTCTGGACTACTTGCAGGAATTCATCCAGCAGCACGGCTACGCGCCGAGCCTGGAGGAAGTGGGTCGCCGTTTCGGCCTGTCTTCGCTTGCGACCGTCCACAAGCACCTCACCAATCTTCAAGAAAAGGGCTTTATCCGCCGGTCCTGGAACCGCAGCCGGTCGGTGGAGCTTCTCCCCGCCCGTGTCGGCCAGCGCGCGATCGAATTGCCCATGCTCGGCTATGTCGCCGCCGGACTCCCGATTGAAGCCGTGGCATCGGCTGAAACCATCGCCGTGCCCGAAGATCTCGTCGGCCGGCGCGACAGCTATGTGTTGCGCGTCAAGGGCGACTCGATGATCGACGAGCACATCCGCGACGGCGACTTTGTCATCGTCGAGGACCGCAAGACCGCAGACAACGGCGAGATGGTGATCGCGCTCATCGGCGGGCACGACGTCACCCTGAAGAAGTTCTACCGGGAGAACGGACGCATCCGGCTGCAGCCTGCGAACCCGGCGATGCAGCCGATTTTCGTCGATCCGTCGAACGTACAGCTGCAGGGTGTCGTCGTCGGCGTCATGCGAAAGTACTGAGATGGCCGACACTTCCGTTCCTGGAAAGCAGATCAACTTCACCATCGTCCCCGACGAGCCGGGCCCGGACGGCAAGGGCGTGCGCAAGTACGCGAACTTCTGCGCGATCGCGCACTCGCCGTTCGATCTCACGATCACATTCTGCGACGTGCAGCCGTTGACCGCGGAAGATATACGACACGCGGAAGCCACCGAGACTGTGCGCGCGCCCGTTGTCGCGCGCATCGCCGTGCCGTTCGCGGTCGTGCCCGGCATCATCAACGCGCTGACGGAACACATGCGCGCGATGCAGGCGCAAACGGGCGGCGAATCGAGCCCGGCGAGTCCTTCGAGTCCTTCATGGCCGGGCCCCGACAAGGGCCCGCTTCACTAGACATCCATGCCGCAACTGCTCCACCTTCGCGTCGGCCGCTTCTTCGAAGCCTCTTCGCTCGGCCGAGCTCAGGGCCTCGCGGCGACGCTCGAAATGACGGCGCGGCTCGACGAGCTCGCGCATCGGAGCTGCCGCGGGATCGAATGGTTCTCGGCGACGCAAGCCTGGTGCGATCTCGGACCCGGGCGCGAAGGCCTGAGCCCATGGGCGATCGCCGAGCGGCTGCACAACGAAATCAAAGCCAACCTCGCGATTGAAGTGGCCTGCGGCGTGGCGTCAACTCGCAGCGCGTCGCATGCCGCATCGGCGCTCGCCCGGCCGAGCGGGCTCGTCGTCGCGCTGCCTGGGCACGAAGAGGCGCTCCTCGAGATCGCCCGCAAGGACGGCGTCATCGTGAACACCGAGCTCGATGACCGTCCGCTGAAGCCGTCATTCGTCCCGCGCGCGATCGTTCGCAGCGCAGACGTCGACCTGTCGGGCGTTGACGTTCTCCGTGACGCGGCCCTCGATCGCTGTGTCGGGCTATTGGTTGACGACGTTCGTCGCGGCATGGCCGAACTGGGCGTGCTCGCCGCAACAATCCGCCTGCAATTCACCAGTCCCGCCGGAACGCGCGAAGCGTTCCTCACCCTGCCGGACGCCACGTCGCTCGGCGAAGTCATGTCAGAGGCCGCCCATCGCCTGGCCCGGCGCGTCACGAACGGCGCTTCAAGCCCGGGCCGGCTGAGCGTGTCCGCCAGTCACCTGATTTCCGGCCCCTCGCAAGGATCGTTGTTCGGTTGGCGAGGGGGTCTGTCCCTGAACCGCGGGGAAGGGGGTCTGTCCCTGAACCCCAGGGACAGACCCCTTAGTCGCCTCGCATGACGCCTAGAGAAATATTCGACAGACTCGACACCCACCACCCGAATGCCGACACGGAGCTTCACTACCGCAACGCGTTCGAGCTGCTGGTCGCAACGATCCTTTCGGCGCAGTCGTCCGACGCGCGCGTCAATAACGTCACGCCCGCACTATTCAAACGCTATCCGAACGCAAAGGCGCTCGCGGCCGCGACAACAGAAGAACTCGAGCCGCAGCTCGTGCCCACCGGGTTCTTCCGTCAGAAGACGCGCAGCCTGCTCGGCATGTCGAAGATGCTCGTCGACATGCACGGCGGTAAAGTGCCGGCAGTCATGGACGCGCTCACCGAACTGCCGGGCGTCGGCCGCAAAACGGCCAACGTTGTACTCGGCCACGCGCTCGGCGTGCCGGGCTTTCCGGTCGACCTGCATGTCTTCCGCGTCGGCAATCGCCTCGGGCTGATCCGCACGGACGACGCGGTGAAGGCGGAGGAAGCGCTTTGCGGTCTGCTGCCGCCCGAACGGTGGACGCGCGCGTCGGACACCATGATTCTCCACGGGCGCCGCATCTGCCGGCCGAAGCCTCTGTGCGACATGTGCATGTTGCGACCGGGATGCGAGTACTACAAAAAGCTCGGCCCCAAAGCGCTTCGGCCGGTGGCCAAACCAAAGGCGGGAAACCGAAACCACAAATGACACGCGACGAATTCGACATTCTCGTCGAGCAAGCACTCGGCACGATTCCGCAGCGCTTCCGCGACGCGCTGAACAATGTCGCGATCGTCGTCGAAGACGAGCCCACGCCGGAGCAGCTCGACAGCATCGACAACGACAACGACAACGACGAGGAGTTTGGGGAGGATTCGACGCTGCTCGGCCTCTACGAGGGTGTGCCGCTCACCGAACGTAAATGGGACGACGGCAACCGGCTGCCGGACAAAGTGACCCTGTTCCAGGGGCCGATCGAAGATGCGAGCGAAGATACAGACGACGTGGTGATCGCGATCGGCGAAACGTTGATCCACGAGATCGGCCATTACTTCGGGTTGTCGGAAGACGAAATTCAGGCGATCGAAGAGGAATACTGGCGAGGGGGCAAATGACGGATCGTCCGCATCGCGCGCGCAAACGATTCGGCCAGCACTTTCTGTCGAATAAATGGGCGAAGAAGGTTGTCGAAGCGATCAACCCGCAGCCGGGGGATGTGTTCCTCGAGGTTGGACCCGGCCAGGGCGCGCTGACATTTCCGCTCGCCGCAACCGGCGTGCCCGTTGTGGCCGTCGAGGTTGACCGCGATCTGATCGCGGATCTGTCGACGCGCCTGCCACCCAACGTCACGCTGGTGGCCGGCGACATTCTCAAAACTGACGTCGTGCCGTACCTGACCGGATTGCAGCCCACTCGCCCGCCGGGCGTTGCGCCTGATGTGGCGCTCCCGCGGCGTCGCTACCGCCTTGTCGGCAATCTTCCGTACAACCTGTCGACGCCGATTCTGTTCAAGCTCATCGAGTGGCATCAGCAGCACGGCCTGTTTCACGACGCGGTGATCATGCTGCAGCTCGAAGTCGCCGAGCGTCTCGCCGCCAAGCCCGGCACGAAGGCGTGGGGCGCCCTCAGCCTGTATTTAAAGCTTCATTCGGATTCGGCGATTCTCATGCGGCTGCCGCCGACGGCGTTCTCGCCGCCGCCGAAGGTGCACTCGGCGATCGCGCGGCTGACATTCCATGCGCCCACCGTGAAAATCGCCGACGAGAAGGTCTTCGACCAGTTCGTGCAGCGGATGTTCAGCCTTCGACGAAAGACACTGAATAACGTTCTGAAGTCGATCGACAAATCCGCGCCGGCGATGCTCGCCGTGGCCGGAATTGACGGCATGCGGCGGCCCGAGACGCTCAGCCTTATTGAGATCGGCCGGATCGTCGAGCTGCTTGCGGCCGCGAAACGCCCTGCTGTGTTATAGTTAGCCCGTTTTTGCCCGCCTGTTTTCGGGTGCTCCCAGCTACCCGGTACGGTCGGTGCCATCGCCCTTTGGTCTCAAGCCGCCAGGCTTGTTAAAGGTGCGTGCGCCGTCACGAGGATGCGTTGCTCGAGTTCGTTCCGCTGGGAGGTCTTGGCGAGTTTGGTATGAACATGCACCTGCTGGTCTCGGGGGATACTGCCCTGTTGATCGACGCGGGCGTGGCGTTCCCTGAGCCCGAGCTTTTCGGCGTGGATCTCGTGATTCCGGATCTCGCGGCGCTCGAGCCGTGGCGCCAAAACATTCGCGCGCTCGTGCTGACGCATGGGCATGAGGATCACATCGGCGCCGTGCCTCACGTCTTCCCGTTTTTCGACGGCCCTGTGTACGGCACGCCGTTCACACTGGCTCTCGTTAGACGCAAGCTCGAGGAGCACGGCATCGATCCGGGCGACCGGCTGGTTCCCGTCGCGCCCAGGCAAACGGTGGATGTGGGTCCGATGCGCGTCGAGTTCCTCCGCGTGCCGCACAGCATTCCCGATTGCGTTGCGCTCGCGATTCACACGCCCGAAGGCGTGATCATTCACACCGGCGACTTCAAGATCGATCAGACACCGCTCGACGGCCAGACATTCGATTACCACCGCTTCGCAGAACTCGGGAGCGCCGGCGTGCTCGCGCTCTTCTCCGACAGCACGAACGCCGACCGCCCGGGCTTCACAGGGTCTGAGCGCGACGTGATCGACGGCTTCGAGGAAATCTTCAGCAGCGCGCCGGCCAAGATCATCGTCTCGACCTTTTCCACGAGCATGTACCGCATCCAGCTGCTCGTGAACCTGGCTGATCAATTCGATCGCAGGATCGCGTTCCTCGGCCGGAGCATGCAGCAGAACACGGCGATCGCGATGGAACTGGGCCACTTGAAGGTCCCGGCGGGCCTGCAGATTCGCGACAGCGACGTTCGTGAGTTTCCGGCGCAGGACGTCCTCTGCGTGTGCACGGGGTCACAGGGCGAGCCGATGGCGGCGTTGCCGCGCATCGCCATCGACGACCATCGCCACGTCAAGCTTTCGCCGGATGACATCGTCGCCATTTCGGCGCGGGTCATTCCGGGACATGAAAAGGCCATCGGGCGCATGATGAACCACGCCGCCCGCCGGGGCGCGGAGATCATCACCGACGACACCAAGCACATTCATGTGTCCGGGCACGCCAGCGCCGAAGAGCTCAAGCTGGTGTTGTCCCTGGTGAAGCCGCGCTTCTTCGTGCCGATACATGGTGAATACCGGCAGCTGGCCCGGCATGCTCGAATGGCCCCACTCGTTTCCCCCGGCTCGACGGTCCTCATTGCGGAAGACGGCGACGTCATCCGCTTTGAGAACCAGACCTGCCGCGTGGCCGACAAGATCCAGACTGGGCGGGTCTTCATCGACGGCACCCGGATGGGTGAGATCGGCGACGAGGTGCTGCGCGACCGGCGCCATCTGGCCGGTGACGGGCTGGTCGTGGCGGTCGTCTCGATCAACGGCAAGACCGGCGCGACCGAACAGCGTCCCGAGATCATCACGCGCGGCCTCGCGGTCGACGCCCGGCACGACGCGATGATGAAAGACGCGCCGGACATGCTCGTACGCGCGGTCGAGAGCGCGACCCAGGAAGAACGGACGGATCCGGGCCTGATGAAAGAGCGGATCCGGCTGGAGATGCAGCGGTTTTTCAAGAAACGAGCCGGGCGCCGGCCCCTTGTACTGCCGGTGGTACTTGAGGTATGAAAGGCTTTCTTTATGTTTGACTTGAGGACGAATGGCTAACTCTGCCCTGTCTAAACGCATCAGCGAGGTGTACGGCGTCGCCCTGTGGGCGCTCGCGTTGTTCTGGCTGATTTCTCTCGTCAGCTATTCAACGAGCGACCCCGTGTGGTTCTTCAACAACCTCGCGGCCGGCCAGCCCCTGAACTTCGGCGGGCCTGTCGGCGCGTTCCTCGCCGAAGCCACGCTGCAGCTGATGGGTTACGCTTCCTCACTAATACCAATCATTCTTTGTGTGGTCGGCTGGCACGCGTTCTGGTGCAAAGCCTTCGACGCGAAGTACACCAAGCTCACCGGCGCCGTCATGCTCTTTCTCTGCGTGTCGGGCCTGCTCGGGCTCGCGTTCGCCGGCTTCGAATCCGAAACGCGCCGGTTCAGCGGTGGCGGCCTCATCGGCAGCGTCATCGCCGGCGGTTTGCGCGAATATCTCGCGACCACCGGATCAGTGATCCTGCTGCTGACGCTGCTCGGCCTCTCGCTCGTTCTCTCGACCCAGTTCTCGTTCGGCCGCGCCTCGCAGCAAACCGCATCCGTCGTCCGATCCAGCACCGACGGCTGGCTCGGCCGATACAAAGCGTGGCGCGCGGAGCGCGCGCGCGCCAAAGAACGCGCGGAGATCGTCAAGAAGCACACCGCGAAAGCGGGCGCCAGCAAAACGGAGATCGCCACGCGGGCCGCCGGCGCGGCGGCGACGCTCAAAGCTGCCCGCCAGTCGATCAAGCCGGGCGCGAAGAACGAGCCCGAAACAGACAATGAGGACGAGGACGAGTCAGAAGACGAGGCTGCGTGGCCCGTGCGCGCGAACGTCGCGCCGGCCATTCGCAAGGCATCGCCGATGCCGCTGCCGTTGGGCGATGTCGAAGCGAAGGCGCCGGCTGAGCGCAAGAAGGGCGCGTACGTCTTGCCCCCGTTCTCGCTGCTCGACCCGGCAAAGGACCAGACGAAGATCGATGAGCGCCAGCTCATGGACGCCGCCAAGCTCCTCGAAGAAAAGTGCCGCGAGTTCAATGTCGAGGGGTCGGTCGTCCAGATCCACCCGGGCCCGGTCGTCACCACCTACGAGTTCAAGCCGGATGCCGGCGTGAAATACAGCCGGATCACGGGCCTCTCAGACGACCTCTGCCTCGCGATGCAGGCCGAGTCCGTGCTGATCGATCGCATTCCGGGCAAATCGACCGTCGGCATTCAGATTCCGAATCCGGTGCGCGAATCGATCGGTCTCCGCGAGCTTCTCGAGTCCGACGGCTTCGGCCGCGCGACCTCGAAGCTCGCGATGGCGATGGGCAAGACGATTCACGGCGAGCCCTTCGTCGGCGACATGTCGACGATGCCGCACCTGCTGATTGCCGGATCGACGGGCGCAGGAAAATCGGTCAGCGTCAACGCGATGATCAGCAGCATTCTTTTCCGTTCTTCGCCGGACGACTGCCGCTTCATCATGATCGACCCGAAGCGCCTCGAACTCGGGATGTACGAGGACATCCCGCATCTGCTCACGCCGGTCGTCGTCGAACCGAAGCAGGCTGCCAACGCGCTGCGCTGGGCCGTGCGCGAGATGGAAGAGCGCTACAAGTCGCTGGCCGCCGCAGGCGTTCGGAACATCGACCAGCACAACCGGAACATACGGGCGATGCTCGACGAGAACAAGGAAGCCAAGGACGCCAAGGGCGCCGATCTCAAGACGCTCCCCTACATCATCGTGATCATCGATGAGCTGGCTGATCTGATGATGGTGGCCGGCAAGGAAGTCGAAGAGTCGATCGCGCGGCTCGCGCAGATGGCGCGCGCCGTCGGCATCCATTTGATTCTCGCCACGCAGCGCCCGTCAGTCGACGTCATCACCGGCGTCATCAAGGCGAATCTCCCGGCGCGTCTTGCGTTCCGCGTCGCGTCGCGCATCGACTCGCGGACGGTGCTCGACGGCAACGGCGCCGAGCAGCTGCTCGGCAAAGGCGACATGCTGTTTCTGCCGCCGGCTTCGTCGCGGTATATCCGAATCCATGGGCCGTATATCTCCGAGCAGGAAACCGCGCGGCTCTGCAGCTTCCTGCGCAAGCAGGGCAAACCGAATTACGACCTCACGATTACCGCCGAAGAGAAACAGGAGATCGGCGCCAACGGCGTGCAGTACGAGAAGGACGAGCTCTTCGACGAAGCCGCGCGCATCATCGTCTCGAGCGGCCAGGCGTCGATCTCGTATCTGCAGCGGCGGCTTCGCATCGGGTTCAGCCGCGCCGCCCGTCTCATCGACATGATGGAGATGGACGGCATCGTCTCGGCCGCCACGAACGGCAAGCGCGAAGTGCTCGTCGATCAGGGCTACTTCGAGGCAGTGGACGCGCAGCTGCGATGACAAAGATCCTCACCGCCGCCGCGATTGCCGCCGTCGTGCTCTCCGGCACGCTCGTGTCTGCGCAGTCGACGACGGCCAAGGGGCTGTATCAGCGCGCCACAGAGCGGGAAGCCGGGCTGAGGGACGCCGCGCAACCGACGGTGAAAGACATTCACGCAGCGATCGCGGCATTCGAGCGGGTCGTGCGCCGGTTCCCGTCAAGCGGCTACTCCGACAATTCGCTGTGGCAGGCCGCCGGTCTCGCGCTGTTGTCGTTCCAGAAGTCGGGAGCGGCAACCGACAAAACCACGGGCGAGCGTCTGCTTGCGCGCCTGGCTGATTCCTATCCGCACAGCTCCCTCGTCAAACAGATTCCTGACCGCCGGCGCGAATTCTCAGCCGCGCGGCCGGTCGCATCCGCGCCAGCGCCATCCGGGGCTGGCGCGATGCTTCGTTCTATTTCGCGCGAGTCGCTGCCTGGCGGGGACCGCATCGTCCTCGACGTCGACCGCGAAGTGTTGTTCACCAGCGATCGCATCGCAAATCCCGACCGCGTGTGGATCGACCTGGCCGGCACCGCAGTCGGCGACGGCGTATCCAGCCAGGCTGTCGGGGTCACAGGCATGATGATTACCGGCGTCCGCCTCGGAAAACCGGCCGCCGGAACCACTCGGATCGTGCTCGATCTCGCCGGGATGCCGAAGCACTCTATCTACCCGCTGTACGGCCCGTACCGCCTCGTGATCGACGCCGAAGGCCCGGTTCCGCCGCCGATGACAACGACGACGGTCCAGGAACTTCCCGTCAATGTCCAGCCGCCGAAGGTCATTCTGGTTCCGCCCGTTATCTCAACAGCCCTGCCACCAGCGCTGAACAGGGGCGGTGAATACTCGCTGGCCCGACAGCTCGGTTTGGGTGTCCAACGTATCGTGATTGACGCAGGCCATGGCGGCCATGACCCGGGCGCGCACGGCAATGGGATCGTCGAAAAGGATCTCGTGCTCGATATCGCGTTGCGGCTGCAGACGCTGCTTCAGGAGCACCCGGGCGTCGAGGTGATCCTGACGCGCGATTCGGATGAATTTGTCGCGCTCGAAGAACGCACGGCGATCGCCAACCGCGAGAGCGCGGATCTGTTCCTGTCGATTCACGCCAATGCGAGCACGCGCAAAGATGCCCGCGGCCTCGAAACGTATTTCCTGAACTTCGCCAGCAGTCCCGAAGCCGAAGCGCTGGCCGCCCGCGAGAACGCCGTGTCCAGCCAGGGCATGGGCCATCTCACAGAGCTCGTGAGGAAAATCACGCTCAACAACAAGCTCGCCGAATCGCGCGAGCTGGCCACGATGGTTCAAACCCAGATGGTTCGCAAGCTCAAGACGCAGAACGCCAACGTCCGCGACCTCGGCGTAAAGCAGGCGCCGTTCGTCGTGTTGATCGGCGCGCAGATGCCCAGCGTACTGGCCGAGATCTCGTTCCTGACCAACCGCGCCGAAGCCACGCTGCTCAAGCAGACGAGCTACAAGAACCGGATCGCGCAGGCGCTGTGCGATTCGATCCTGAAATACCAGACGTCGCTGAAGAAGGTGACGACGGTCGCCGCCAAGAACGATCGGCCGAAGTAGAAACCGATGACGCAGCAGCACCCGAAGCCGACTGACAACGCCTTCATCGTTCAGGTGGAACCGAAGGACACGGCCAAGCACCAGTTCGGTGATGTGATCGTGGGCGCGTTCGGACTGACCGGGGCGATGGTGCTCGCCGCCGTCGGGTCGGGAATCGTGCTGGCTGCTCTGTGGATTCTTTGGCGCAAAGCGCGGCGGCCGTTCGACACCGATGCCCCGCCGTCGCTGGGATCAGTGCCGCTCGGGCCCGATACCAAGACCAAGGTCGAGGCCACCGCCGAGCCCAATCTCGATCAGCGTCCTGACCGCTGAGCCGGTCGCGCCCTTCGGCTGGTACGCCTTCCGCTCTTCGGACCACGCCGTTCCGGCGATGTCGAGATGCGCCCACGGGCGGTTCTCAGTGATGAATTCCTTGAGGAACCACGCGGCCGTGATGGCGCCGGCGCCGCGGCCGGCGGCGTTCACCATGTCCGCGATCTCGCTCTTCAGCTGCTCGCCGTATTCGTCGTAGAGCGGCAGTGGCCAGACGCGGTCGCCGGCGCGCGCCGCCGCGCCGCGCACTGTCTCCACCCATGCGTCGGGCGACCCCATCAGCCCGGCCGCGGTCTTGCCGAGGGCCACCACGCAGGCGCCCGTCAGCGTCGCGACGTCCATCAGGTGCGTGGCACCGAGCCTCTGCGCGTACCACAGCGCGTCGGCAAGAATCAGGCGACCTTCCGCGTCCGTGTTCGTGATCTCGATCGTCATGCCGCTTGCGGCCGTCAGCACGTCGCCCGGCCGAATCGCACGGCCGCCGGGCATGTTCTCGACCATCGGGATCACGGCGATCACGCGCTGCTTGCCGCCAAGCGCGGCGATCGCGCAGATCGCGGCCGCAACCGCGGCGCCCCCGGACATGTCGTCCTTCATCCGTTCCATACCCTCGGCCGGTTTGATCGAGATGCCGCCGCTATCGAACGTCACGCCTTTGCCGACGAGACCGACGACCGGCCCGTCTTTCGGCGCGCCCGTCGGATCGTACCGAAGCACGACCAGGCGCGGCGGTTCCGCGCTGCCCTGCGCCACGCCGAGCACGAGCCCCATTTTGAGCTCACGCATCCGCGTCTCGTCGAGCACATCAACGTCGAGCCCCGCGGCCTGGCCCATCGCGGCGACGCGGGCGGCAAACTCGCGCGGTGTCAGAATATTTCCCGGCTCGTTCGCCAGTTCGCGGGCCTTGTTTGCGGCCTTACCGACCAGCCGGCCTCGCACGACCGCGGAATCAAGGTCTTTCCTATTCGCGCCCGGTGCGATGACGACGAAACGCTGTGGATACCGGCCTTCTGAAACGAGATCCGACTTGTAGCTGCCGCACACGAACTCCGCAGCCGAAAGGCCGTCCGCCGCGGCGCCAGCCGCGGTCGTCATCTCCAGTCCCTCCCGCACCAGAAAGCCGACGACGGGCACCGCTCGCAGTCTCGCCGTATAACTGCACGCGGCCGCGAGCAGGCGCAGGCGTTCCGGCGTAGCGTCGGCCCGCCGTCCCGCACCGATCATCGCCACGCGCTTGGCTTTCCAGGCGGAGACGACAGGCACGATGAAGAATTCGTACAGCTTGCCGCGGAATTCGCCGGTCTCCCGCGCGCGCGAGATCCAGCCGCCGGACGCGGTGTCCAGGCCCGGAACGACCGACAAGCCTGTGTCAGCGTCTTCCTGAAAGACAGGGATGAACAGCATGTCGACGGAACACTCCGCCGCTGGCCCGGTCACACCTTCGAATTGCGGTTCCGCTACTGTCATTGAGATGCCATCCAACTAACGCCTGGAAGCGTCTGCTACACTGCCTAAACGACATGCCAAAGAGACCCAAGATGATACTCCAGTGCCGGTCACTACTTGTGGCTGCGCTGATGGCGGTCTCAGTCCATGCCGATCAAGGCAAGGCCAAGCCCTCGATTAACGTCCGCGTGAGCCCCGCTGTGGCCTTCGCGCCGGCCCGGATTGTGGCCACGGCCGAGGTCGTCGGCGGCGCTGACGACTTCCAGGACTTCTATTGCGCCAAGGTGGAATGGAGCTGGGGCGACTCGACGCAGTCCGAAGCGTCCGACGACTGCGATCCTTACGTCGCGGGCGAGAGCAAGATTCGCCGCCGCTACACGAACGAACACAAGTTCGAGCTGCCGGGCACCTACGACATACGCATCACGCTCAAACAGGGCAAGAAGTCGGTCGGCGCGCGCACTGTGACCGTGCGAGTCCGCGACGGCCTGGTCGAGCTAGTGCCGCAAGTCCGGTAAATCCCGGAAAAGATCGAGGGCCTCGGGATTCGCGAGCGCCTCGCGGTTTCTGACTTCGCGGCCGTGAATGATGTTGCGCACGGCCAACTCGACAATTTTTCCGCTTTTGGTTCGCGGAATATCCGTGACGGCGACGATTCGGGCGGGCACATGGCGCGCGGTCGTATTCGCGCGAATCTCGTTCGCGATCCGCTCGCGAAGCCCATCGTCCATCACGCCGCCAGGCTGCAGCCTGACGAACAACACCACGCGCTCGTCGCCGTCCCATTGCTGCCCGACGGCGAGCGCTTCGGCGATCTCCGGCAGCCGCTCGACCTGGCGGTAGATCTCGGCCGTGCCAATGCGCACGCCGCCGGGATTGAGCGTGGCGTCGGAGCGCCCGGCAATCACCACACCACCCGCGACGGTCATGCTCGCCCAGTCGCCGTGACACCAGACCCCTGGAAACCGTTCGAAGTATGCGGCGCGGTAGCGTGAGCCGTCGGGGTCATTCCAGAATCCGACGGGCATCGACGGAAACGGCGACTTGCACACAAGCTCGCCGGCGGCGCCGCGCACAGGCCGGCCATCCTCGTCGAAGACATCGACGTCCATGCCGAGTCCGGGCGCCTGGATCTCACCGCGCCGCACGGGCTCGGTGGGCACTCCGCCGACAAAGCAACTGACGATGTCGGTGCCGCCGGAGATGGACGCGAGGTGCACGTCTGACTTGATCCGGTGATAGACGAAGTCAAAGCTCGCCGGCGAGAGCGGCGAGCCCGTGGATGTAATCGTCCGCACCGACTCGAGCGAATGCGTACGCGCCGGCTCGAGGCCCGCCTTCTCCACAGCGTCGATGAACTTCGCGGATGTGCCGAAAAGCGTCACACCGAAGCGGTCGGCCAGATCAAACAGTCGATTCCCATCGGGCTGGAACGGCGCGCCGTCGTACAGCACGATCGCCGCGTTCGAGGCGAGGGCCGTGACAAGCCAGTTCCACATCATCCAGCCGCAAGTCGTGAAATAGAACACTCGATCGCCCGCGCGAACGTCGCAATGAAGCTGGTGTTCCTTGAGGTGCTGCAGCAGCGTGCCGCCTGCTCCGTGGACGATGCACTTCGGGATGCCTGTGGTGCCGGAGGAATAGAGAATGTAGAGGGGGTGAGCGAACGGCAGTTGTTCGAACGTAAGCGGCGCATCCGGCGCAGCGGCGAGCCAACTCCCCCACTCCGTCGATTCCACGCCGCCGGCGCCGCCGGCGCCGTCAACCCAGACGATGTGCCTCAAGCCGGGCAACTGCGCCGCGACTTCGCGGATCTTGCCGCGATTGTCGAATCGTTTGCCGCCGTACGCGTACTCGGCCGTTGCCACCAGAACGGATGGCGCGATCTGGCCAAAGCGATCGAGAATTCCCACGACGCCGAAATCCGGCGAGCACGACGACCAGACGGCCCCGATCGACGCAGCCGCCAACGCGGCGACGACCGCCTCGGGCGTATTACCGAGGACCCCGGCGACGCGGTCGCCGATCCCGACGCCGTGCGCGCGAAGCCGCGCGGCGGCGCGTCGCACCGCGTCGCGCAACTGATCGCCGCTGACCGTGCGCTCGCGGCCGGTTTCATCCGCGGCGAAGATCACCGGTTTCGCGCCGGTCTGTCTCAGAAGGTTTTCAGCGAAATTCAGCCGGGCGTCCGCGAAGAACGTCGCACCCGGCATTAAATCGCCGTTCTCGACCACGCGTCCGCCGGGGCTGCCGATGACCCAGGTGGACTGCCACACCGCGTCCCAGAACGCGGCCGGCTCGGTCACCGACCAGCGATGGAGATCCTGATAGTTCGAGAATTTCGAAAACGCCGCCAGCCGCGTCGCGGACGCGCGCGCGGGCGACGGCGTCCAGAGGATCTCGTTCGCCGGGGCCGACGGCGCGGGCGGCTCAGTCATCAGTCATTTGATACGGATCAGCGTGTTACGCCACGCCTGCGCGCGGGCAAAGAGATCGCGAGCGCGTTCGGGTGTGTCGAGCTGATCGCGGATGAGACGCAACTCGTTGATCAGCGCGTCGATCGCGCCGGCCACTTCGCGGGAGTTGTGCGCGAGCCCGTCGGTCATCCAGGTCGCCGCCGAGCCGGCAAGGCGCGTGGTGTCCCGAAGTCCCGGACCCGACATCGCCAGGCCTTCGTCGTCCACGCGCTCGCCGACCACTGCCATCAACGCGCTCGCGGTCACTTGCGGCAGGGCGCTGACCGCGGCCATCACGCGATCGTGAACATCGGCATCGGCCATCGACGGCACCGCGCCGAAACTCCTGACCAGCGATTCGACGCGCGCTGTTTGTGCTTCAGAAATACCCGGTCCGGGCGTCAGAAACCAGCGGCGGCCTTCGAAAAGCGCCGCGTTCGCGGCCGGAAACCCGCTGTGCTCGCTGCCGGCCATCGGGTGACCGCCGACAAACGCGAGCGACGGCAGTGACTGCGCCTTCACCATCATCTGCCGCTTGGTCCCGCCGACATCTGTGACGATGGCCCGGGTCTCGGCCGCGGCGAGCCGATCGAGCCAGGCCAGGTTCGCCGACACCGGTGCCGCGAGGACAATGACATCGCAGCCGCACAGCGAATCCAGATCGGCTGTATCGTCGATCACGCCTGCGGCCTTCGCCGCGTCAGCCGTTCCATCGACATCAATGCCGATGACGCGCACCGACGGATCGGCGCGCTTCGCCGCGAGGGCCACAGACCCTCCGATCAGCCCGACGCCCGCGATTCCGATTTTCACTTTTACCTTCTGCCTTTTGCCTTCTGCCTTCTGCCTTTTGCCTTTTAACTTCTGCCTTTTAACTTCTGCCTTGCCGCTACCGATTCCACCCGCGCCGTGCCACTGATTCGACGCAAATGCTGCGGCCGATCGCGGGCGCGATGATGCGCAGCTCGGCCATCAGCCGTTCGAACTGGGCCGGGAACATCGACTGCGCGCCGTCGGACTTCGCGCGATCCGGATCGTTGTGCACTTCGATGATGAGCCCGTCGCAGCCGGCGGCGACCGCGGCGCGCGCCATGGGCGCCACTTTGTCGCGGCGGCCCGTGCCGTGGCTAGGATCGGCGATGACGGGCAAGTGGCACAACTGCTGCACGACCGGAATCGCGGAGATGTCGAACGTGTTGCGGGTGTAGGTCTCGAACGTGCGGATGCCGCGCTCGCACAGCATGACCTGCATGTTGCCACCGGCCAGCACGTACTCCGCGGACATGAGCCACTCTTCGATCGTCGCGGAAATTCCGCGCTTGATCATCACCGGCGTGCGCCGCTTGCCGAGTTCACGCAGCAGCGAGAAGTTCTGCATGTTGCGCGCGCCCACCTGAAGGATGTGCGCGTACTCCTCGATGACTTCGATCTGCGCAATCTCCATCACTTCCGTGATGAGCTTCAGGCCGTGCCGATCGGAAGCCGCGCGCAGCATCTTGAGACCGTCCTCGCCGAGTCCCTGGAAGCTGTACGGCGAACTGCGCGGCTTGAACGCGCCGCCGCGAAGCACTTTGGCGCCCGCGCGTTTGACGGCCGACGCGGTCGCCTCCACCTGCTCTTCGGTTTCGGCCGAGCACGGGCCGGCCATCACGACCACTTCATCGCCGCCGATCCGCACGTCGTCGATCACAATGACCGTGTTTTCCGGCTTGAACGTACGGCTCGCAAGCTTGTACGGCTCGCTGATGCGGTGCACTTCGTGCACGCCGTCCTGTACGCCAATCAGTTGCGGGTCGCCGGTGCCGCCGCCGACGGCGCCGAGCACGATGCGATTCGCGCCTGTCGACCGGTGGACGTCGTACCCCATGTCCATCAGTAGAGCGATCACCGCCTGCACCTGGTTCTCGCTCGCGCGTTCTTTCATGATGATGACCATTGCTACTCGCCTCGCTCCGTTGATTCTATCGCCCTGATCTGGTCCGCGAGGCGCTCCAGCCGGCGCGCCTCGTCGATAATTCGCTCGAAGAGGCGCGTCACCGCGCCCTCGTCGAGCGGTCCGGGGTTCGTCTCCCGCACATGCGCCAGCACCTCGGCCTCCCGGCCCGGCTGGTAGATCGGCACGTTGTTGGCGTGCTTGATCCGGCCGATCTCGAGCGCGATGCTCGCCCGGACGTTGAGCAGCCTCACGAGCTGTTCGTCGACGTCGTCGATGCGCCGGCGGAAGTCCGCAAGCCGATCCATTTCACTGCCCTCGCAACCAGCGAACAAACGCGCCCGCCCTGGCCGGCGCGTCAGCGCCCGCACTGGCGATGACGGTCACCAGGGCGCTGCCGACGACCGCCGCATCAGCAAACGCAGCGACTTCGGTCAAGTGCTCTGGCTTCGACAGGCCGAATCCGACCGCGATCGGAAGCGCCGTGACGCGGCGAATGCGCTCGACGAGCGGCGCGGCCGCGCCGGACACGTGATCCCGCACGCCGGTGACGCCGAGCCTCGAGATCACATAGAGAAACCCGCGCCCGAGGCGCCCCGCCTCGGCCAGCCGCGCATCGCTCGTTGTCGGGCTGATAAGAAAGATCTGATCGATGCCGGCTTTACCGAGCCGGCTGCACAGGTCTTCCGACTCTTCGATCGGGAGGTCGAGCATCAGCACGCCGTCGACGCCGGCGGCCGCCGCCCGTGCGATAAACACGTCAATTCCCATCCGCAAGACCGGGTTCACATACGTGAAGAGCACGATCGGCTGTTCAATGGCCGCGCGCACTTTCGCAATGATCTCGAGGGTCACGCTGAGGTTGCCGCCCGCGGCGAGCGCGCGTTCCGTGGCGCGCTGGATGACCGGGCCATCGGCGATCGGATCGGAAAACGGCACGCCGACTTCGAGCACGTCGGCGCCGGCCGCGGCGATGGCCAGCAGGATCTCCGCCGAGATCTGCGCGTCGGGATCGCCGGCGGTGACGTACGTCACGAGCCCCGGCGCCTTGGCGTTCTTCAGCGCGGCGAAACGGGCCGCGATGCGGCTCATGACCCAGCCCCCGCAGCGTCCGCGGAATCACTATCGAGCATGCGCCTGACCTGCTCCACATCCTTGTCGCCGCGCCCCGAAAGATTCAGCACCACGACGGCTGGTTCGCGGCGCGAAGCAATGAAGTCGCGCGCCCACGCGATCGCATGCGCCGACTCGAGCGCGGGCAGAATGCCTTCCGTGCGACCGAGCCATTGAAACGCGTCGACCGCGGCTGCGTCGGTGGCGAATGCGTATTCGGTCCGTCCGAGCGAATGCAGCCACGCGTGTTCCGGACCGACGGACGGGTAATCGAGTCCTGCGGAGACCGAATGCGTCGGCAGCACATTGCCGGCGTCATCCTGGAGGATCAGGCTCCTCGTGCCGTGCAGCACGCCTTCGTGCCCGCCGAAAAATCTGGCCGCGTGATCGCCCGGACGAATCGCGCGGCCGCCCGCTTCGACGCCCACAAGGCGGACCGAAGCGTCATCGATAAACGCGTCGAAGAGACCCATCGCGTTGCTGCCGCCCCCGACGCACGCCACAGCGATGTCGGGAAGCCGCCCGGCGTCACAGAGAATCTGCGCGCGGGCCTCCTGCCCGATCACCGACTGAAACTCCCGCACCATCAACGGATACGGGTGCGGGCCCAGGACCGATCCCAGCACGTACGCAGTGGTCTCGACCTGTGTGACCCAGTCGCGCATGGCTTCATTGATGGCGTCCTTCAGCGTGCGCGTGCCGGCATCGACGCCAATCACCGTGGCGCCGAGCACGCGCATCCGAAACACATTCAACGCCTGCCGCGCCACATCGTCAGTGCCCATGTACACGACGCATTCGAGGCCGAGCAATGCGCAGGCCGTGGCCGTCGCAACGCCATGCTGGCCGGCGCCTGTTTCAGCCACGACGCGCGGCTTGCCCATTCGCTTGGCGAGCAGCACCTGGCCGAGCGCGTTGTTGATCTTGTGCGCGCCTGTGTGCGCCAGATCTTCACGCTTGAGAAACAGCCGGACCGGCGTGCCCGCCGTCGCGCGCTTCGCCTCGTAGAGCGGCGTCGGCCGGCCCACGAACGTGCGCAGCAACCCGTTGAGTTCGTCGAGAAACCCGGGGTCTCGCCGCGCCGCCAGATACTGCGCCGTCAGTTGTTCAACGGGCTCAACCAGTGTCTCCGGAACGAATCGCCCGCCGAACGCGCCGAAATAACCCCGCGCATCCGGGTCCCGACGTCCGAACACCGGTCCCGCGTTTACCGTGACATCACTCACTTCACACTCCGCGCCGGCTCAATGGCGGCAAAAAACATGGCAACTTTTGCGGCGCTTTTCACGCCGGGCGAATCTTCGAGCGACGACGACACATCGACGCCCCACGGATGGACCTGCTCGGCGGCGTCAATGATATTTTCGGCATTCAGGCCGCCGGCGAGCCATGTCGGCCTCGCCTTGCCGACCTCGGCCGCGAGGTTCCACGCGGCGACGCGGCCGGTGCCGCCGCGCAACTCCCTGTCCGCCGTATCGACAAGCGGCATCACATCCGGCGGCAGCGCGAGCGCTCGCTCGACGTCCGCTGGCCCGGCGAGCGCGACCGATTTCACGATTCGAACCGCGAGGTGGCGGTAACGCTCCACGTCTTCGTCGCCGTGAAGCTGCGCGACGTCGAGGTTCGCGATCGTCGTCACGCGTTCGACCTCGTCGGGCGGCGCATTCACGAAGACGCCGACTTTCCAGACAAACGGCGGCAGCACGCGTGCGATGGCCGCCGCGCGCTCGGCGGTGATTGCCCGGGGGCTCTCGGGCCAGATCACAAATCCAATGGCGTCCGCGCCGTGGCGGGCGGCGCGGAGCGCGTCTTCTTCACGCGTAATACCGCAGATTTTGACTCGGAGATAGCTCATGGATACGACGCCTCAGCGATGAGTGCGGCCAGGGCCGCGCCTGGGTCTGGTTCCGTCATGAATCGTTCACCGATGAGGAAGGCGTCGTAGCCCTCCTCGCGAAGGCGGCGAACATCGGCGCCCGTGCGAATTCCGCTCTCAGCAATCGCGACCACGTGGTCCGGAATCCGATCGATCAAGGCCGCGAACGCAGCCGTATCGACCGCGAGCGTACGCAGGTTCCGGCTGTTCACGCCGACCGTCGTTGCCCCTGCATCGAGCGCGATGGCAATCTCATCGGCCGAGTGCGCCTCAACGACCGGCAGAAGCCCGCGGCTTTCTGCGGCCTGAATCAATCGTTGGAGCGCGGCCGCGTCGAGCGCCGCCACGATGAGCAACACCGCGTCGGCGCCGAGCGCTCGCGCTTCGCCGATCTGGTATTCAGAGACGACGAAGTCCTTGCGGAGCACCGGCGTCGCCACGGCGTGACTCACGGCTTCGAGGTGTGCCATCGCGCCGTCGAAAAACGAGACCTCCGTGAGGACTGAAATGCCCGCCGCGCCCGCACGCGCGTAGCTCGCCGCGATTGCCGCGGGATCGTAGCTTTCGCGCAGCACCCCCCTCGAGGGCGACCGCCGCTTGCACTCGGCGATGACGCGCACGCCGTCGGCGGCGAGCGCCGCGCGAAACGCGCCGCCGCGCGGTGACTTCGCGCGCGCGCGTTCATCAACCCGCTCGAGCGGCGTCACCGCGGCCCGCTCCTCCGCACTGCGTCGAGCGCCGGCGACGATGGCCTGCAGAACGTCGGTCACGCGCCGGCCTTCCCGCACTGAGCGCGCAGGGCCGCCAGCGTCGCTGCGGCCTTACCCTGGTCAATGGCCCCGGCCGCCATCCGGATTCCCGATGAGAGGTCCGGCGCTTTGCCGGCCACCAGCAGCGAAGCGCCGGCGTTGAGAATCACGATGTCTCGCCTGGGCCCGTGCTCGCCGTTCATCATCCGCTCGAGCATCGCGGCGTTCTCAGCCGCGGTGCCGCCCGCCAGATCCGCGACGGTCACGCTCGGGAGCCCGACGTCGGCGGGATGCAGATAGAACGTACGGACAGCGCCGTCGATGCTTTCCGAGATCTTTGTGTAACCGGTTGTGGAGATTTCATCGAGGCCATCGGCGCCATGCACCACCCATGCGCGTTCCGCGCCGAGGTACCCGAGTGTTCGCGCGACGAGTTCGGTTAACTCCGGCCGCGACACGCCGACCAGTTGGCGCCGGGCGCCCGCCGGATTGGTCAACGGTCCAAGCAGGTTGAAGGCCGTCCGGATTCCGAGCTCGCGCCGAGTCGGCCCCGCGTGCCGCATTGACGGATGCCAGGCCGGCGCGTAGAAGAATGCCAGTCCGACGCTCTTGAGCGTCGCGATCACGCGGTCGATCGGCGCCTCGATGTCGATTCCCAACGCTTCGAACACATCAGCGCTGCCGCACCGGCTCGAGACAGCGCGGTTGCCGTGCTTGGCCACTTTCACGCCGCTCGCCGCCAGGACGACCGCGGCCGCGGTCGACACATTGAATGTGTGCGCGCCGTCGCCGCCGGTGCCGCACGTGTCGAAGACACCGTCGACAAACTCCGGCATTTTCGTCGCGCGCTGGCGCATCGCGCGCGCGAGCCCCACCATCTCAACCGGATGCTCGCCTTTGAGCGCGAGCCCCATCAGGAGTGCGGCGATTTGCGACGACTGCGCTTCTCCGTCCATGATCGCGCCCATCGCCTGCCCGGCTTCGACGGCCGTCAGATCTTCATGGCGGCGCAGCTTCTCGAGCAATGGCGCGAACTGCATTACCGGACCTCCAGAAAATTCTGCAGAATGCGGTGGCCGGTGGCCGTCAGCACGGATTCCGGGTGAAACTGCAGACCGAACATCGGCTTCGACGAGTGACGAATTCCCATGATCGTGTTGTCGCCCTCCACCCACGCCGTCGTGACGAAATCCTCGGGCATCGCGTCGCGATCGATCACGAGCGAGTGGTAGCGGCCGGCCTCGAGAGGTGACGTGAGGCCCGCAAACAGAAAAGCGCCGTCATGCGCCACCTGCGACACTTTGCCGTGCATCGGCGCACGGGCCCGGATGACTTTGCCACCGAACGCCACGCCCAGCGCCTGATGCCCCAGGCAGACTCCGAGCAGCGGGATACGGCCGGCGAATCGCTTCAGAACATCGATCGACACGCCGGCGCTTTCGGGCCGGCCGGGGCCAGGCGAGATCACGATCCGCGTCGGCTTGAGCGCTTCGATGTCACTCAGGGTCATGACGTCATTTCTGACGACGGTCGCCGGCGTGCCAAGCTCGCCGAACCTGTGCGCCAGATTCCAGGTGAACGAATCGTAGTTATCGATCAGAAGCAGCACTGCATCTCCCCATCAACTTCACGTTAGAGGCCCGCCTGCGCCATCTCGAGCGCCTGCAGCAGCGCGCGGGCTTTGTCGCGCGTCTCTTCGTACTCGGCGGCCGGATGCGAGTCGGCCACGATGCCCGCGCCGGCCTGCACCGTCGCATGGCCGTCGCGCATGACGATTGTGCGGATCGCAATGCAGAAGTCGAGGTTGCCGGCAAAGTCGAGATAGCCGACCGCGCCCCCGTAGAGTCCGCGGCGTGTGGGCTCGAGCCCGCCAATGATCTGCATGGCGCGAATCTTCGGCGCCCCGGTCAGCGTTCCGGCCGGGAAGCACGCGACCAGCGCGTCGAGCCGGTCGTGCTCATCCGACAACTTACCTTCGACCCGCGACACCAGATGCATGACGTGCGAGTACTTTTCGAGCGCCATGAACTGCGGCACACGCACGCTCCCGATCTCGGCCACGCGGCCGACATCATTCCGGCCAAGGTCCACGAGCATCACGTGTTCAGCGCGTTCCTTCTCGCTTCGCCGCAGCTCTTCGGCCAGGCGCTGGTCGTCTTCAGGATTCGCGCCGCGCGGGCGCGTGCCGGCGATCGGATGCGTCTCGACGCGCGCGCCTTCGACGCGCACCAGCATCTCGGGCGACGCGCCGACCACCGCTTCGCGGCCGAGCCTGATGAAGTACATGTAGGGCGACGGGTTGATGTGCCGCAATGCGCGATACACGTCGAACGGCGACGCGACGGTTTCCGTATCGAACCGCTGCGACAGTACGGCCTGATAGATATCGCCGGCCGCGATGTGCTCCTGGATCGTACGAACGCCGCCCTCGTAATCGGCCTGCGTCTGGTTCGCCGAGATCTCGAGCGGCGGCGTGCCGGATTGCCGCTCAGGCCGCGACAGGTTGCGATCGAGCTCGCGCTCAAGGAAATCGATCTTGGCGGACGCAAATTCGTAGAGCGACTTGAGGTCCTCGCCCGGGCGGATCCGCGCATTCGCGATCGCGAGAATACGGTGTTTGACGTGATCGAACGCCAGCACCGTGTCGAACAGCATGAAGGCCGCCTGGCCGCGATCGTCAGTCGAAGTGTTCGGCGTGGTCAGCTTCACGGCCGGCTCGAACCATTCGGCGGTGTCGTAGTCGAGATATCCCACAGCGCCGCCCGTAAAGCGCGGCAGGTCCGGCACGAACGGCGCGTGGAACTCCGCCATGAGACCGCGGACAACGTCGATGAACGGCTCGTGCCGCTCGGTCCGGCTGCCGGCCTGTTCAATCGACGTCACGCCGTCGCGGCCGCGGACGACGAGGAGCGGGTCTTTGCCGAGAAACGAGTACCGGCCGACATGCTCGCCGCCTTCCACGCTCTCGAGGAGAAACGCGTAATCCGAGTGCTCGGCGATCTTCAGGAACGCCGACACCGGCGTGAGCAGATCCGCCATGATCTCGCGGCACACCGGCACGAACGTGCCCCGCCGCGATAACTCCACAAACTCTTCGAACGTCGTCTGTTTCATCGAATGAACTCCCGTGCGGCTTGCTCGAACACTTCCCGCGGAACCGAAACACCGGTCCACCACTCAAACTGACGGCGCGCCTGCGCCACCAACATCGCGAGGCCCCCGATGGTTCGCGCCCCGGATCTCTGCGCGTCGGCAAGAAAGGCCGTCTCTTCGGGGTTGTAGACAAGGTCGTAAGCGATCTCTGCGCTGACGGCACCGGCAGGGATCGGCGAGGCCGAACCTTTCGTGCCGGCCGACGTGGCATTGACGACGAGCGTCGCGCGGCCGGTTGGCGGGAATGCAGTGACGCTCGCGCCGAACGCGCCGGCGAGCGCGGCCGCCTTCGCCGTGTCCCTCGCGGATACTTCGACGCTACAGCCTGCCGCTGTGAGTTCCTTGACGGCGGCTCTGGCCGCCCCGCCGGCACCCAGCACAATCACGCGAAGGCCGCGGGGGGAATTAAAGTCGGGAGTTAATTGCCAATTAACTCCCGACTTTAATTGCCGTAACTGCCGCAAGGGCTCCATGAACGCCTCGGCGTCGAAGTTTCTCGCCTCCCAGCCAGCGCCGTTTCGTTTCAGCGTGTTGACGGCACCGATCGAGCGGCCATCACCATCGGCCGCCGCAAACGACATCACGGCTGATTTGAGCGGCGCCGTGACAGAAAGACCTTCGATGCCGAGCGACTCCGCGAGTGCGCGCAGTTCCATTGCGTCGGCTGTCTCGACCGGCACGAACACGGCGTCGATACCGGCGTGCCGAAACGCGGCGTTGTGCATGGCGGGTGACGCCGAGTGCGCGAGCGGCGCGCCTGCGATGCCGAACACGCGCGTGGCGCTCTTGACTTCGTGCGCCCGGAAGCGCTCGGCCAATTCGGTCACGCTGAACTGCCCCGGCGCGGCGGCGCCGCCATACGTCCACTCGCCGCTGAATTTCGCCGGCAGCATTCGCGACAAGGCGCCGGCGTCGCCCATCGCGATGCCGATCGTGCCGGCCGTCGCGTTGTCACGTCCAAAGAGCGCACGCTGAAGCGTGACGCAATCGCGCGGCCGCCCGGCCGTGACCGCGAGCTTGACGATCGCGTCGCGGCTTGAAGAAATCGCGCAGGCCCGCGCGCGCATCGCGCGGACGCGATCGTCGATATCTGCTGGAATACCCGGCGAGAAGTCGTGATGCGAGATGACCGTGCTCGTTCCCGGGAGGGTGAGGGCGGCGTCGAACTCGACGTCGACGAATTCGGCGCCGAGCCGTGCCGCGTCGCCGAGAACACGCAGCCGCGTTTCTTCGGGCCCGTCGAACTTCCCGCCCTGCCGGACCGGCCGGCAGGTCACGACGACCGGAAGAGATCGGCCCTCGAGTGCGCCGGCGACGTCGAGTTCGCCGGCCGGCAGATGATCCAGCCGTAGCTCGATCAGCGAAACCGGCCCGCCCGTACGCACGGCATCCCGCCCGGCGCGCAGCGCCGTCAGGCTGGATTCCGCAATCGTCTGGCAGATCTTCATCTCACGTCTCAATCCGACACTGGCCCACATCGGCCCACACTCGCCCCAAATGCAAAAGCCCCTCCAGCGGGGGCTGAAGAGGCTTCAAAACTTTCCCGTGCGCTTCGCGGTCTTACGAGCGAGTGCCGGCCTCTTCAGCAGGACGAACGGACCACCACCAATACGACCAGACGGCCGCGGGGCGGTTCACAAACACCTGCGAAAAGGACGATCCGTTACGCATCAGAACCTCGACACCGTACCACCCGCCGGCAACGGACGTCAACCATGAGACATAAAGGACCGTGCTATAAACCTCGGGTGAAGCGTTTCACCCTCGTCGCGCTCCTCTGGTCCGCGTGCGTCGCTGGATCGATCGGCGCCGGTCAGGGCCCGAACCGTTCCGCGGCCGCGGCGAACAACTTCATGCCCGTCGACCTCGTCGTGGCCGGCATGATCGGGACCGGCCGCACCGTCTACGCAGGCGACTCGCTCGAGGACTTCAAGGTCGAGATCATCGGCACGATGTCCAATATCACCGGGCCGTCCCGCAAACTGATCCTCGCAAAACTCTCCGGCGGCCCCGTCGACAAAGCCGGCGTCATCTCCGGCATGAGCGGCAGCCCGGTCTACATTGGCGGCAAGCTGGTCGGGGCCGTGTCCTACGCGCTCGGCTCGTTCCCGAAGGAACCGATCGCGGGCATCACGCCCATCGCCGAAATGCTCTCAGACATCGACGCGCCATCGGCCGGCCGTCCGGCGTCAGGCGAATTCGCGCTCGGCCCCACGGCGACCGCCGACGACGTGTTTGCGGCGCTGCGGCGCGTGCTCACGCGCGCATCGGGACGATCCGACCTCTGGTCGCCGGTCAGCGCGGCGCCCTATGCCGACGGCATGCTGCGCCCGATCGGCGCGGCGCTGTCGATTCGCGGTTTCGATTCGTCGGTGGCATCGAGTCTCAGCCGCGCGTTTGGCGAGGGCGTTGTCGCGAGCGACGCCGCAGCGGCACAGTCGCCGTCGTCGATGACGACCGCTCTTCTGCGCCCGGGTGATCCGGTGGGCGCGAGCTTGATGCGCGGCGATTTTGAAATGGGCGCGACCGGCACCGTCACGTTCGTCGATGGCAATCGCGTCTACGCATTCGGCCACCCGTTCCTTGGCCTCGGGCCGACCCGCATACCGATGACGCGCGCGCGTGTCTACGCCGTATTGCCGAGCCTGCAAAGCTCGATGAAGATCGCCGATCTCGGACCCGCGATCGGCACCATCTCACAGGATCGCGCCACAGCGATTGGCGGCACGCTCGGCGCCACACCCCAGGAACTGGCCGTCGGCATCAGGCTCGTCTCCGCCGCCGGCCCGGAGCGGAAGTTCTCATTCCTCGTCACGCACGATCCGAACCTGACGCCCCTCTTCTCCTACGTCTCGATGCTCAACGTCCTCTCGTCCTACCACAAGCAGCGGGGCGTGCTCACCGTCGGCCTCGATGCGAGCGTGTCGTTTGGCGGTGACGGCCGGATCACGATGAACGACCTCTTCAGCGGCGATCAGGCGCTCGTCGGCGTGGCCAATGCCGTGCTCGGCCCGATGACGGCGATGATGAACAACAGCTTCAAGCAGGCCCTGCCCGACAAGCTCGACATCACGTTGACGGTGTCTGAAACCGAAAGCGGAATGACGATCGAGCGCGCGTGGCTCGACACGACGCAGCCGCGCTACGGCGCCGCGCATACGCTGCATGTGATGTTGCGGAATCTTCGCGGACAAACCGAAACCCGATCGATTCAGGTCACGATGCCCTCGTCCGGTCCGTCACAGATGACGCTGCTCGTGAGCGATGCGCCGACGCTCGCGAACCTGGAGGACAAAGAGCTCGACCCCAACGTCGCGCATTCGCTGCCGGACCTGGTCAACGGTCTCAACCGCATTCGCCGGAACAACCGTCTGTATGTGCGGCTGATCGAATCGGCATCCGGATCGGTCGTCGCCGGCCGAGCGCAGCCGGCGCTGCCGGGATCGACGCGCAGTGTCATCGACGCGGACAAATCCTCATCCCCTTCGCTCGTCAATCGCGCTTCGGTCGGCGCCTGGGACCAAACGCTCAACGTCGTCGTCCGCGGCTCCCGCGAATTACCGCTGACGCTGAAACCGGCGATTCGATAGGCCAATGGCTCAACCTTTTCAGAAGCAGACGCGCGCGGTGACCGGACGGTGGGCGGCGATGGCCATAAAGGTCACGACGGCGGCCCTGGCCATCGCGGGCTCGTCGCTTGTCGCGTCGGGCCCCATGACGTGGACGACGTCCACGCAGGCGGATTTTCTCAAGGGCCAGGCGCTTGGCGTGTCGGTTGACGAAGTCGGCCGTGTCATTTCCGGCCCGGAGATCGCACTGCTGACAGACGCCGCCTCGCCGCAAGTGTGGAGTCTCGCTGCCGCCGCCGATGACAGTTGGGTGGCCGGGACCGGCGGTGACGGCCGCGTCATTCGCAGCCGCGCCGGCCAGGTCGCGACGCTGCTCGATACGGTCGAAGCCAATATCTACGCACTCGCCACTGCGCCTGACGGCCGCGTCTTCGCGGCGAGCGGCCCGGATGGCAAGGTCTACGCCATTACGCCTGCCGGCGCGTCGTCCGTGATCTTTGATCCCGCGGAGAAGTACATCTGGGCGCTGGCACTCGATGCGCAGGGACGCCTCTGGGTCGGCGCAGGAACTCCAGCGGTGATTTACCGCGTGGAGACGAACGGCACAAGCAAGGCGATTTACAAGCCGACTGCAAGTCATGTCGTGTCGCTTGCGCTCGACACTGCCGGCAGAGTGCTCGCAGGCACAGAAGGCCCCGGCCGCCTTTATCGTTTCGACACGAACGATCGGCCGACGGCGCTCCTCGACTCAGGCCTCGCTGAACTGCGCGCGATCGCAGCGGCGCCCGACGGCACTCTCTTCGCGGCGGCGCTCGCCGGCGAAGGATCAGCGCCCGAGGGCACCGGCGCGATTGCGAGCCTGGGCGCGTCGACCGCCTCGACGCCTGCGGCCGCCAATTCAACGTCGCGCAAGTCGGTCGTCTTTCGGCTGTCACCCAACTCTGTGCCAGAGCCTTTGTGGGAAACCGCCGACATCGTCTACGACCTGGCCGCGGGCGAGGCCGGTTCTGTGCTCGTCGCGACTGGCCCCGACGGGCACCTCTTCAGCATTCGACCCAACGGCGCTGACCTGCTGATTAACGGCGTGGACGCCAGGCAAGTCACGCGCATCGCCAAGAGCGGCACCCGGCTTCTGCTTGCGAGCGCAAATCCCGGGCGAGTGCACGCGATGAGCACAACCGTGTCATCGGCCGGCACGTACATCTCGCCGGCGCGCGATGCGAGGGTCACGGCGGCGTGGGGATCGATCCGGTGGGAATCGACGGGCGGCGTGTCCGTCTACACCCGCACCGGCAACACCGACCGGCCCGACGATTCGTGGAGCGACTGGGCCGGCCCGTACGCGACCTCATCCGGATCGGCGATTACGAGCCCGGCCGCGCGCTACCTCCAGTGGAAAGCGGTCTTCGCTGCGGGCGGCGCGGCGCCGGCGTCTTTGTCGGCCGCGTCGCTTACGTCAGTCAGCGTGGGCTATCTCCCGTCGAACATGCGTCCGGTGGTGACGTCGATCACCGTGCATCCCCCGGGCTCCGTTTTTCAGAAACCGTTCGGCGAAGACGGCGGGATCGCCGGCATGGACGACGCCGACGTGCAGGCGCGGCGCGCGCAGCAAGGCGAGGGCCCGGCGTCCGCGCCGGCGCTCGGCCGCCGCATGTTCCAGAAGGGTTTGCAGACGCTCTCGTGGCGCGCTGAAGACGCTGACAGCGACCGGCTGGTCTACACCCTTTCGTATCGCCGTGAAGGTGACTCCGAGTGGCATCTGCTGCGCGACGGCATGGTGGACGCCCTCACCGTCTGGGACACCACGACGGTTCCCGATGGGCGCTACTCGCTTCGCGTGACGGCGGCCGATGCGCCATCGAACGTCTCGGGCCGCGCCCTCAGCGGCGAACGCGAGAGCGCCGCCTTCGACATCGATAACACCAGCCCCGCGATTGTGATCGACTTGCCCCGCCCCGCCGCGCCGGGGCGCCTCACCTTTATCGTCCGCGACGCGCAAACGCAGATCGACCGCGCCGAGTACTCGATCGGCGGCGCGCCATATCGCCCGCTCTCCCCGATCGACGGCGTCGCCGACTCGCGTGAGGAACGTTACGAACTGACGCTGCCGGCCGGCACGCCGCTCTCGCGCGTGATGATTCGCGCGGCCGATGCGATGCAGAACATCTCAACGCAGGCCGCTTCTATTCGATAGCTACAGCGCTTTTTTTCCGTGAACCTGCGGCGTGGTGTGCAACCAGATGGAGCGGCGCGTTTCGGAATCCAGCTCGGCGCCGCGAACTTCCGTCGCGGTGTAGAGCCAGATGAACTGGCGGGCGTCCGGATCGGTGAGATTCGAGCGTTCGGCCTGCGCGAAGCGGAGGCCGCGGAGCCGGTTGACGAGCGCCTGCGCATCCGACGCGCTGACCTCGCCCCGAAGCGGCACCGGCTGCAAACTCATCACGTGCCCGGCACGATTCACTTCCGTCAAGTTGGCGAACTCGACATCATCCTGGCCGTTGGCACCGACGATGCTGTCGGGCGCAACGCTATCGGGCACGATCGTCGCGCCGCCGAGCTGTGGCGGCGAGACCGACATCGAAGCGAGCACCGCGGCCAGTGAATCGGCGCGCTGTTCGACGCTTGACTGGATGACGATCGTCACCGACATCGCGGTGAAAAAAGCCGCGGCGATTGAGCCCGCGCCGACGAGCACCCAGTGGAGGTCATCGGTCGCCCGCTCGAACTTGCCGCGCCAGGACTCCCGTTCTTCGGCGCGAATGCGGCTGACTACGCCGTCGGCCAGGCCGGCGAGCACCGTGGGATCAGAATCGTGCAACTGGCCGCCGCGCAGCGACTCGCCGATGCCCTGGACGCCTTCGACAACGCCGCTGCAACTGCCGCAGCTGCCGATGTGGTGTGCCACGCGTCGCAGGACCTCACCGCGAAGCTCGCCATCGGCAAACGCTTCGAGGTGCGGCTGCACCGTTCCGCACGCAACACGCGGGTTCATCATTGCGCCGCGTCCTGCTGATGCATGTCGCCGAGGGCGTTCCGAAGCTCGCCGCGCGCGCGCGCCAGCCGCGACTTCACCGTGCCGACTGCGACGCCGAGAGAGTCCGCGATTTCGTCGTAGCTCAAACCGTCGATTTCACGCAGAACGATGACGGCGCGCTGGTCGAACGGGAGCGCGTTCAACGCGCGCCAGACGCCGTCGGCGACCTCCTTCTGCCGAAGCAGCTTGTCGGGCATGTCCGCGCCGCGCTGATCGGGAAGATCGCCGTGCGCTTCGATGTGGGCGTCGAGCGCGACTTGCTGGCTCTTGTGACGCCGCCGCCACCACCGCTGCCGGTTCGACGCCTGGTTAATGACGATGCGGTAGATCCAGGTCTTCAGGGCCGACTGGCCGCGGAACTGCGGCAAGGTGCGAAACACCCGGAGAAACACTTCCTGGGAAAGATCGAGGGCTTCCTGCGTATCGCCGAGAAGGTGCAGCGCCAACTGGTAGACCATGCGCTGGTGATCGGCAACCAGGCGGGTGCAGGCGGGTTCATCGCCGGCCGCGCATGATTGCACCAGCGACCAGTCCGCGGAGGTGGTCGCGTCGTTCCACGTGAGTGCACGGAATGGCTTCACGGCGTCCTGGCTCATGGTACACCCGCTTCATGCTGCAGAGACGCGCCGGCGTCTGGCGTGCGAGACGCGACCTGCGTCCTGTTAATAGAGACACCGGACATGGCGATTCTGTTCCGCTTAAGATTCACGTATCCGCCTCCCGCCCTCGCTCCGCTCGTCACCAGTCGCCCTCTTCGGGCTCTTTGCCACCGTCGTGGCGCTCCTCGCGCTCGTCCTCAGCGTTGTCGACCGCGACCGCCGCTACCAGGCGCTGCTGGCCGATGGCGACCGCGCACTGTCGGCCGGAAACCCGTTCAGCGCCGTCGAGGCGTACAGCGGCGCGATCGCGCTGCGCCCCGATTCGATGGCGGCGCACCTGCGTCGCGGCCAGGCCTACCGGGACGAGAAACGCCACGACGAAGCGATCCGGGACTGGCTCGACGCCGCGCGGCTCGCTCCGAAATCCACCCAGCCGCTCGAACTGCTGGGCGACATGCTCAGCGCACAGGGCCAGGACGCCCAGGCCGCCGGGTACTACGAACGCGCCTCGGCGCTCGACGCGTCTGACCCGACAAAACTCTACAAGCTCGGGCTCGCCCGCTATCGCGCCGGGCTCCCGGCCACCGCCATCGAGCCGCTCCAGAAGGCCGTTGCGGCGAACGACAACTTCGCGGAGGCGCATTACCTGCTCGGCCTGGTCCTGCGCGATGTTCACCGAACCACCGAAGCGGTGACGTCGCTCGAGCGCGCGGTTCGCGTATCACCCAATCTCATCGCCGCCCACGAGGAGCTGGCGGATCTTTATCGCGCGATGGGACGCCACGTCGACGAGCTCGCGCAACTGCAGGCCCTGGCCTCGCTCGACGCCTCGCTTCCGCGCGAAGTCGCCATTGCTCTCGCAGAGTCGCGCCGCGGCGAATTCGACGGGGCCGTCAGCACGCTCACGGCCGCCGCCGAACGCGATCCGGCCGACTCGCAGGTGCAGCTCGCGCTCGGCCGCGTCTATCTCGAACGCGCCGAACGCACGATGGACCGCCGCTCGGTGGCGCAGGCGCTCGACGCGCTCGAGCGCGCGCTCGCCGGCACGGCGCGCCGCAGCGAAGGCCTCACGCTCCTCGGCCGCGCCTTCTACCTGTCCGGCGACGACGCCGGCGCCGAGCGGCTGCTGAGAGAAGCGGTGTCCACTTCCCCGCTGATCGCCGAAGCCTTCGGCTACCTCGCCGATGCGTGCGAGCGTCAACGCGACTACGAAAGCGCACGCGAAGCGCTCGAAAAGCTCGACGCGCTTCAGGGCGATACCGCGCCTCGCGCCACGCGAAGCGCGCGCGCCAGACGGATCGGCGTGCTATCGCTCAATGACAACGAGCCGGCCACGGCGGTCGAGTTTTTACAGCGCGCGATCGACGCCGGCGAACGCGACGCGTCAACCCTCGGCTCGCTCGCCGAAGCGCAATTCAGATCGGGAAACGTCGACGCCGCCAGAGCGACGCTCGCGCAGGCGCTGGCGCAAGAACCCAAGAACTCTGAATTGCTAAAACTGAAAAAGTTGCTCCGCTGATTTTCGGCCAACCTTGGAGGGCCATGGGGAGCCATGGAGAAGAACCAGTTTTTCAAGAAGCCTTATCAAAGCTAAGGGTTTCTCCATGGCCCTCCATGGCCCTCCAAGGTGAATAGCCCTTAGCCTTTGGGCGACAGGCGATCTCTGAGACCATCACCGACAAAATTCAACCCGAGCACAAGCACAGCAATCGCCACACCCGGCACCAAAGTGAGATGCGGCGCATCGAGAAGATGCCCGCGCCCCGCATCCAGCATCGTCCCCCAACTCGGTGTCGGCGGCTGCACCCCGAGACCGAGAAAAC
>JBKJHW010000071.1:0-58904 GCA_046598935.1 Vicinamibacterales bacterium
GAAGGATACGGCATCGATCTCCCCTGCATCGCTTCCTGCGCCTTCGGGACGCAGGAACTTCATCAGGTTGATCGACGCCAGGTTGCACGCCGTGTCGTCCAGGAACATGTACTCCGAGCACGGGTTGCTCGCGTTGATGCGCGCCGTGTTCGGGCACGGATGCCACTCGTTGACGGTCGTGTCGAACTGCATGCCGGGGTCGCCGCAGATGTAGGTGCCTTCCGCAATCAGGCGCATCAAGTCGCGCGCCTTATACGTGTCCATCACCTGCCCGCTCACCACCGCCTTCGTCGACCAGTTCCCGTCGTCCGTCACCGCGCGCATGAAGTCGTCGGTCACGCGCACGCTGTTGTTCGAGTTCTGGAAGAAGACCGACGCATACGCCGGACCTGTGAACGAGCCGTCGTAGCCGGCGTCGATCAGCGCCCACGCCTTCTTCTCTTCTTCGACCTTGCAGTTGATGAACTCGACGATGTCGGGGTGCTCGGCGTTGAGGATGACCATCTTCGCCGCGCGGCGCGTCTTGCCGCCGCTCTTGATCACGCCGGCGAAGGCGTCGAATCCCTTCATGAACGAGACCGGACCCGAGGCCGTGCCGCCGCCCGCCAGGACTTCGCGCGAGGAACGGATCGACGACAGGTTGGAACCCGTGCCGGAACCAAACTTGAAGAGCATGCCTTCGGTCTTGGCGAGACCGAGGATCGATTCCATCGTGTCCTGCACGGCGTTGATGAAGCACGCCGAGCACTGCGGCGCCGCTTCGAAGCCGCAGTTGAACCACACCGGGCTGTTGAACGAGCCCTTCTGATACACGAGGAGGTGTTTCAGGTCGTCCGAGAATGCGTGGAGGTCGACGTCCGACGCGAAGTAGCCCTGCTCCCGCGCCCAGCGCGTAATCGTGTCGACGACGCGGCCGATCAGCTGCTTCACGGAGCGTTCGCGCTCCGGCGTGCCGATCACACCGCGGAAATATTTTGAAACGACGATGTTCGTCGCCTGTTGCGACCAGGCTTTAGGAAATTCAACGTCGCGTTGCTCGAAGACGAGCTCGCCGCGTTCGTTCGCAATCAGCGCTGACCGTAGCTCCCAGTCAACTTCATCGAAGGGATCGAGCCCATCTTTTGAAAAGTATCGTTCGAACTCGAGCCCTGTGACGCTTTCCCCAGGTCCAAATGTTCGCGCATCACGGGTGGAGGTAGATTCCACGTGCTGAGCTCTCTGCATTCCGTTCTCTCTTCCTGCTTACGAATGTGAGCGGCTTCACATTCGTACATAGCTTCGTCCATCGCCACGAAAACGGCTGCAATTTCCGCGTCAGTCGTCTTCCACTTCAACTAGGCGCCTAACCAGGAGCCCCGCCTCAGGTTTCGACCACGCTCGCAGGCGGGATCACAACTGTGAGACTCAGCGTCACGCGACAAAACGCTGGGATCGTTTTGTCGACGGCTGGTTAGTGCCGGGAGATGAATATGCGCCTGCGTTACTTCGTTGTCAAGCGCGAACCTACGACATATTGTGGTTTGAATTTGGTTGACACGCCAGATATTGACATTTCCGTAGAGCCGGCGCCTCCGGCACTGCCCGGCCGATTCGCGTCTGCGATCCAGGTACTGCTCTGCTGCGGGCAAATACTGACGCAGACGCCGCTCTTCGGCATTCTGTGGCTTTTCGGCCTGAGGTTGACGGCCGACGGCCAGATTCCGCTGAAATTTTTCGCGGCCTTGACGCTGATCGACACGGCGCTGGTCGTTTTCATGATGTACGTGTTCCTGAAGGCCTCGCGCGAGTCGGTCCGGCAGGTTTTTTTCGGCGGACGCGTGCTCAAACAGGAAATCAAACTGGGGCTGGCCCTCATCCCGGTCGTGCTCATCGGCGCCGGCCTTTTCGTCCAGGGGCTCCGGCTCGTATTCCCAAGTCTGCACAACGTGAAGATCAGCCCGTTCGAATCGTATTTCGCGAACGGGTGGCACGCCGCGGTCTTCCTCTTCGTTGTTATCGTCGCCGGCGGCGTCCGGGAAGAGCTGCAGCGCGGCTTTCTGCTTCACCGGTTCGAGCAGCGGCTCGGAGGGATGTGGACGGGCCAGATCATCTACAGCGTCGTCTTCGGCTTCGCCCACTACACCCAGGGCTGGGATGCCGCGGTCCTAACGGGAGGCCTCGGGTTCCTGTGGGGCTATCTATATATAAAGAGGCGCTCGGTGGCCGCCGCCATGGTCAGCCACGCCGGTTTCAACGCCCTCCAGGTCCTAGGGCAGATCCTGATCAAGACGCTCGGAATCCCCGTCCGCTAGCGCAACCACGGTTGAATAAAAAAACGACATCGGGTGTCGTTTCTGGAAAAACGACACCCGATGTCGTTTTTTCGGACGGGTCTTATTTACCCAATCGCCGGATTTCGGCGCGCTGTTTGAGGGAGTCCACCCAGTCTTTGATGCGGGTCGCGCGGCGTTCCGCGGCGACCCGGCGGCGGACTTCGGGTTCGATCGACGCGAACTCGGGGGTCACCCCGCCCACGGCGAAATCGGCGGCGTTCTTCTGGAAATACGCGAGCGCCTGCTGGCGCGTCGGCTGCGCGGCGGCCGTGAAACGCTGATCGAGATACGCCGCGAGACGCAGCTCGTCCCTGAACCACGCGGTGAGCGCCGCATCGCGCATGCCAACGGTCGCGAGCGCCGCGGCGGCCGTGACGCCGCGCGGCAGCGACGCGTCCCAACTGCGCCGCCGCGCGGCGACATCCGCCGCCGGCGGCTCGGCCGAGGTATACCGCCCAACTTCAGCAGTGGTCAGCCGCCGCTCAATCAACGCGTCGAGCAGCCGGTCGTCGGTGAGCGCGTCAGCGCCTGCAATCAGCTTCAACTGCCTCGCAGCCCTGACGTCGGACAGCGTCACAACCTCGCCGTTCACGATCGCGAGGATACGGTCCAGCACGTTCACTTGAACCTCAGGATTCACTTGAGCAAGATGCACGAGCAGCATCAGCGTGAACATCTAGAACGCTTCCCCAATTGAAAAGTGAAACTCCCAGCGCCGTTTGTCTGTGGCCCGGATCCCGCCGACCATCCAGCCAACGTCGATGCGCAGCGGCCCGATCGGCGACCGGTAACGCAAACCCGCGCCAACCGTGGCGCGCAACTCCGGCAGTCGGATTGCGCTGACGCGCGAAAACACGTTGCCGCCGTCCATGAACGTCACGATCCCGAGATCGCGCGACAACGCCGTGCGTACCTCGGCGTTCACGACAATCAATCCGTTGCCGCCGCGCGACAGACCCTCGTCATTGAGCACGTCCGGCGCGCCCAGGCGGTCGAGGCCGAAACCGCGCACGCTGTTGCTGCCGCCCGCAAAAAACCGCTGGCTCAGATTGACGTCTTCGACGCGCTCGGTCTTCCGAGCGCCGTTTTCGATGACCGGATTATCGAAAGCATCAGTGACGACGACGGTCCGCACAAACCCGCGGAGCAGGCCCAGCCGCAAACCGCCGGCCAGCACGACGCGCGGCGCCTTCGGAAGGCGGCGATACACGAATCCCTGCAGCAGAGACTTCGCAAAACCCTGCTGCGACCCAAAGACACGGGCCGCCAGATCGACGTCGACGCTCAGCAGCTCACCGCCGCCCGGCGAAATCGCGTCATTGCGCGTGTCGCGCAGCACGCTCCCGGAGAACACGGACAAGCGAATCTGCGGGAACAGGCGGTCAACGAGCAATCTATCGTTCGGCTGCACGAGGAGGTTGGACAGCTCGACGCGCTGGAGTGAGTAGGACCCGATCAGCGTCGTCGCCCGCGTCAGACGCCGCAGCATCTGCAGGTTGCCCGCTCGCTTCGTGAACGTGAAGCTGTTTCGGATGCCCTGCTCAGCCGACACGCTCGCGAGACCGTCGGCATTCCAGCCGAACATCTTTGGTTCGCGATACGAACCGATCACTCGATATTCGCTGAAGTCGCAACACTTCCCGTCGCGAAGCGGGTTACCGGCCTCGTCGATCGGTCGCAAGCTGATCCCAGAGAACAGCGACACCGAACGGTTCTTGCCCCACAGATTCGACCGGCCCACTTCGAATGACGCGCGCGGCGACACTTCGATCTTGTCGACCGTGGTCAGAACATTGCCGCCCGCATCCACCGAATCTGTGCGCGGCCGGCGGCCGGCCTCGATGCCGCCGCCAAACGCGATCGTCGTCGCCGGCGACTCCTCCACCGTGATCACAACATCCGTGCCGGTATCGCCGCCGGCATGCGGAGCTTCGGTGATCGTAATCCGGCGGAACAGCCCCATTTCAGCCAGCCGCTGCTGCAGCGCGATGCGGTCGGCCGTGCCGAGCGCCTGACCAGGCGACAGCGCAACGGCGCCGAGGATCGTCTCCTGACTCACCCGGCGGTTGCCAACGATGATGATGCGGTCGAGAACAGTGCGCGGACCTTCCGCAACGACGTTCACGCGGATCGTCGCGAACCGCCGGTCTTCGGTGAGCTCCGGCCGAACATCGATCGCCGCCGCGCTGTAGCCGCGGCTGTCGTAGCGAGCTTTGATCGCATCGCGATCTGCGAGTACCCGGCCGGCGACAAACGCGCCGCCGCGCTGAAGTTGCATCGCCGCCGTGATCTCGGCCGACGTCAACGCTGTCGCGCCAGTCACAATCACGTCAGCTACCTGGGTGACTTGACCTTCGACCACCGTGATGCGCTCGACGACGCGCGGCTCCGCGCCAGGCCGGACCGGCGGCAACTCCGACGCGGCGGCAGTGACCGTGGCGCCAGCGTAACCTCGCGCGAGATACGCCGCGCTGAGCGCCGTGATGCCGCGGGCGATCTTCAAGCCGTCGAACACGCTGTCAGGCTGCGCGTCGATCATCGCTTCGATCGTCTCCGTTGGAATTGCGACGTTGCCCGTGATCTCCAGGCGGTCGAGGCGGTAGCGCTCGCCGCGCAGGACGTTGATCGTGATGACCTTGCCTGCGGGCGAATCCGCGCGGGAAAAAGCAGCCTTGGCTTTCCAGTACCCGTCGCGCCGCAGCACCGCCTCGATGCGCCGCACTGAATCCTCGAGCAGATCGTCGTCAGCCGAGCCTTCACGGCGAATCGGCACGAGATCGTTGATATTGCCCGGAACGGGATCTCCGGACAGTTTCAGTGTGACAAGCGCGCCCGATTCCACGGCGATCACAACATCGACGCTGCGGCCGTCGTCAGAAATGACGTCGCGCGCATGCGAGACGGACGCCTCGTAGTAGCTCCGTGTACGAAGTGTTTCAATGATCTCGTCCAGGCCCGCATCGATCTCGCGCTGCCGGTACGCCCCGCCAACCCTCACGCCGGTTCTCGAGAGCACTTCATTGGCGCTGAGGACTGAGTGCCCTTCCACCTTCGCGCTCCGCACGATGGCGAGCGGACCGGCCTCGATGGCGAGCACGAGCGTCGCGCGTTCGGGGAGATGCGTCGACTCGGTTGTCGCAACCGCCTTGGCGCCTCGATAACCCTCGTCGGCCAGCGCGCGTTCAATCGCACGTGCGGCCGCGTCAACCTGCGTACTTCCGGGCAGGCCGCCGAATCGTTGGCGCAGCTCGCGCTCGAGCGCCGGCACGGGAAGACCGGTGTTGCCGCGGAAGACGACGCGGTCGATTGTGTGACTGGGCACGAGGTCAAAGACGAGTTCGATCGACGCGCCTCTTTCTGTTGCGCGGACGGACACGTCTTCGAACCGGCCCGCCGCAAACAACTGAATGATGCTCACGCGGAGCGCCGCAAGGTCCAGCGGCTCGCCGGCGCGCACATCGAGCAGGGCCCGCAACTCCGGAGCATCGGAACGGCGGCCCTCGAGGTCGAGATGAACCGCCGATACATTTCGCCCGGCGAGCCGTGCAATCGGATCAGCGGTCTGCGCCCATGCGGGCGTCGCGACCGACACGAGAATGGCCAGAAGACAGGCGCGCATCAGAATCGGTAGCGAACCCTGAAATCCAGCGCGAACGACTGATCTTCGTTTTTCGAAAGCACCCACGACATCCGGTCGTTCTGATCGTACTCAAGCAGAATGACCTCCGCGCGGCCGGTGTTCAGAGCGCGAGAGTACGTGACGAATACCCGCTCCGAGACGCGCTTTCCGAGGGTGACCCGCGCCGTCGGGCTCAGTTGCGCCGTATCGGAGAAACCTAATAGCGGGGTGATCTGCACCGTATCGACCCCCAACGTCCGCTCCATGACGCGGCCGACCGAGGAGGACAGCGGGCTCGTCAGCAGACGCGCGGCGTTGGCCTGCACCAGGTTCAGATTCGCGCGCTGCGTTGCTTCGAGCGCGTTCACCTCGGGATCGCGCAGCTTCTCCAGGTCTGTTTCGCCGAAGAGCAGCTGGATGATCGCCATCTGAGGCAGCTGCGGATCCGACGTGAACGTCGGCGTGAGGCGGTCGGTCGTCCCGGTGATCGTCGCGTTCACGCGGTACGTTTGTCCGGAGCTGGTGCCGCCGCCTCCCGGCACGCGGATGCGCGTCTCTGCTTCGATGTCGAACACAGGCTGCATCGTCGCGGGATTGGTGAACTCCACAGTCCCGCGGCTGACGATGTAGCGATTGCCGAGGAAGGTGACCTCGGCGCGGTTGATGTCGATGCTACCCGTCACGGTCGGATGGTCGTACGTGCCGCGCACGGTGAGGTCGCCGCTGGCAACGATGTGCGCGAGCGAGTTGTCGATGCGAAGCGTCTGTGGCGCGATGACCTGAATTTCATACGTCAGCGGAATGCCGGTTTCAACGACGGTGCCGCTCACGCCGCCGGTCGCGATCGTTGCCTCGCCGGTCAAGCCGAGCAACCCCACTTCGCTGTTGACCTCGCGTGTCATCGTCGCGTGCAGGACGGTCACAGTGCCCGAAAGCTCGGCGGCCGACGTCGTGCCGCGCAGAAAGAGATCGGCGTTGAGCCGCGACTGGAAGCCTTCGGGATATCGAAGCGTCATGTTGCGGCCGACCGCTGAGAGGTTCAGTTCGTCGGGCAGGTAGCCCTTGAGGCCGATAGTGCCTGCGAGGCGGACGTCGCCGCCGCCAAGCCGGCCCTCGACGCCGTCAACGCGCAGACCGTCGGAGTCGAAGCGGACGATGCCGTTCAATTCTTCGAACGAATGCGGGAGCGCGAAGTGGCGAATACGGCCGCGCGTGATCGCCGCGTTCCCGGAAAACTGCGGCGAGCGCATGTCGCCGGTGATGTCCGCGATCACTTCAGCGGAGCCGCTGCTGCGAAGGTCCGGGAAGAACGCCTGGAGAACGGCGAGATTGGCCGAGCCTCGAGCCTTGATGTTCACCTGTTCGTCGGTGAGGGACACGCCGCCGGACAAATCGAGCTGCGTGCCGTCACCGACGAGGCGCAGCCTGCCCACGTGCGCCGCATTCTCGCCGAACGTGACGTGGATCGGCCCCTCATTGCGAAGCGCATAGTCGAAGAGCGTGAGCTCCGCCTTTTCGAGGGTCGCATCGACGCTGAGGTACCGCATATCCGCGAGTTCGCCCGAAATGCGAACAGCGCCCGTGATCGAGGCCGTCGCATGAGGCGAGATCTGCGTGGTCGGACTGATCAATCTGAAATATGGATCCACGCGCGTATTGGTCGCGCGGAACGTCAGATCGGAATCCATCTCGTCGTTCATCGCGACGCGGCCGGTTCCCGAGACACTCAACCGCGGCGACGCCGCCTCGAGCTGCTCGATCACGATCGTCTCTTTCACATAGCGCAGGCGCGCCGTGACCTGGCCGATGCCTTCGTCGCCCGCGTACAGATCCGCGATGCTCCCGCGGGCTTCGTAGGTCGGATCAACGAACGACCCGGTGCCGCTGGCGGTGAATTGCAACATCCCGGAGAAAGGCGTCGCCGGATACCGCCAGTTATCGATCGACTCAACCGGTATCCGCTGGCCGTCGAAGTTGAACGAGTACGTCTCGTTGTGCCAGTCGGCGAACGCGGCGCCGCGAATAATGCCTACGCCCTTAAAGAGCTCGATACCGTCCACGCGCACGCCCGCGTATTCAAATCGCAATCCCGCGGTGGCGTAGTCAAAGGATTCTTCCCAGGCGGAGCCGTTGTCGATCCTGAAAGTGCCGAACCCTTCGGGTCGGTCGTACTCGCCGTACAGATGCAGCTCGGCGCTGCCGAGCCCGTCGACAGGCCACAGATCCATGTAGAACGCATGGCGCAACTCGACAAGCGGCCACTTGACGATGTTGATGCGCGCGTCGAGCTCACGGCCGCGGTCTGCACGCGGATAGCCGAGCGAATAGCGACCGGCGGTGTCGATGCGCGAGCCCGGATAGCTCCCGAAGAACACGCCGTCGGTGATGTCGGCGTAGTTATTCTCAATCACCGCCTTGCCGGTGCCTCGTCCCCAATCCACATCCCACGCGCGCATGTGCTGGCCCGCAAAGGTCCCATCGATGTGCGGATTCCAGAACGCCTTCGTGAGTACGCCTTCGAACGTGCCGAAGCCGCCGATGTCAATCGGCGTCGATACCGAATTGAACGCGCCCATCAGTTCGACAAGCAGCCTGTCGCTCTCGAGAAAATCCGTGGTCGACAGCCGGAACGGTACGCGCGAATTGTCGCCGTACTCGGTGCGGCCGCTGAATGAGAGGTAGGTTTTCGGCGTCGCCGCCCAGCTGCCCTCAGCGACATCGATCCACCTGGGCGCCCACGTGTACTTGATGTTGCCGTTGATGTTGTACGGACTCAGCCGCCGCGTGGCGTCGAACGGTTTCTCCGGTGCGGCCGGTCTCAGACCGGCGGGCAGGTCGAATGTTTTTCGCGCCTCGTCATTGATTGATGCAGACGAAATCTCGCCGTCGCCAACTTTCGTGGGGCCGAACTGGCCGTTCGTCCACGTCATGACATTGCGGCCCGTCAGTTTTCCGGCGAGCCGCAAGCCGGGCCAGTCAAGGCCGCCACTGAACAGAGCCGCATCGACGTTCTGGTACTGCACATCCCACTGCGCAATCGCCGGCGCTGGCCGCCCGAGCGGCGCCAGCTTGTAGGTCTGCTGCGTGCGGCCGCCGAAGAAATCTCCCTCGACGCGCGTGACGTCGAGCGTCGACGGCGTCCATGTGACGTCACCGTCAAGGCGAGGAAATGGATAGTGGCCGAACGACGTCAGCACGCCGAGCTCAGGACTCGCGAACCGGCCTTTCACCTGGTAACCGCCGCGATACTTGTGAAACGTGCCGTCAAACGTGCCGTGTCCGGCGAGCTCAAAATTGCTGCCGTCGAAAAACACACGCCGCATCTCCGGCCACTGCACTTTCGATTTGATCGTGTAGAGCTGCTCGGGCCACTTCGCGAGGTCGACGTCGCCGGTGATCTCCGATTGAGCACCGCCGGTCTGGAGTTGAATCCGCCGAAACAGCAGGTGCCCGTTCTCGATTTTGAAGCCGGCATCCATCGCCGCCCGCATCGGCAGGTAGCTCTGCACCTGGATCGTACCGTTGTCGAAGTGCGAGCGCCCATAGTACGAGCCGAGGGTGCGCACGACCACGACAGAGAAGTTTCGGCAGACCGCCTTCCAGGGCGAACCGTGATCGTCGTAGATGAACTCGCCTTCGTCCGCCACGACCTCTCGCATCGTCGTCGTGCGAATCCAGCCTGGCGCGGTCCTTTTGTCCTTCGGGGTGAGCTTCGGAAGGTTGTGCTTGTCGCCCGGCCACGTCTCGACGTTCGCGCGCCAGCCGGTCATCTCGATCCGGTCGATGACGAGGTGCCGTGAGAAGGCCGTCCACCACGGAACGCTCACGCGAATTCTCCTGGCGACGAGAAACGGCGTGGCATCCGGCGTGAGGCCTTCGATCGTGACGTCGGTCAGCTCGAATTCGCCCCTCCCGGCGAGGGCCCGAACGCCGCCGATGTGCATCGGCCGCTCCATGAATTTTGAGGCTTCGCGCTCCGCGAGCTCTTTCACGCGCGGCCCAAGATCGATCGAGAAGAACGTGACGATCAGGCCGGATGTGACGGCGACGATCACTGCGAGAAGTCGAAGACCCCATCGCCCGAATCCCGCGCGGCGCGGCGCGGCCTTGCCCGGCGGGGGAGTGTCGGAACTCACCTGCCCAGCTTAGCGCGGCTATTCAATGACGATAAGGACGCGGCCGGCTTCGACCGACTGGCCCTCAGTGACGGAGATCTCTTTCACCCGGCCCGCCTTGGGGGCGCCGAGCTCGTTCTCCATCTTCATCGCTTCGATGACGCAGACGCCTTGCCGCAACTCGACCTGGTCGCCGACCTTCACGAGAATGCGGACGACCCGGCCCGGCATCGGCGCTTTCACGCGCTGCACGCCGGTCTTTGCCGCGCCGCCGCCCTCTGCGCGCTGATAGCGCCGCGCATCGACGACGGCGGTGACATCGGCGTGCGGCAGCTGCACGAACCATTCGCCGCCGGGGCGATCTGTCAACGCGACGTCGGTACTGCGGCCGTCCTCGAACACGAGCGAGAGGCCGAGCTCTGTGCGCCGGGCATCGACGCTCGTCGGCACGCCGTCGATCACGACGCGGAAGCGGCCGCCGGCCGCAGTGCCGACGCGCTCGATCGCGACTTTGTGCGTGCGTTCGTTGATATCGATCTCGAACTGCACGGCTAACTCCTCAATCCTTCACGAAGTGCAGCTTGCCGCCACTTGCCGGATCCGCCGCCGCTGCCCACCGGAGATGACCCGCCGGTGACCGCACGATGCGCCCGGAACCACGACATCAGCGCCACGGCGACCGTCGCGGCGCGCTCGTCAGCTTCGTCGGGCGGCGCGAAGGCGAGGCCTTTTCGCGTCTTCAGCAATTCATCGAGGTAAGTTGTGTCGAACTCCGCCGACAAAAACTCCGGCTGCGTCGTCAACCACTGAAAAAACGGCGTCGTGGTCTTCACGCCCACCACTCGGTATTCATCGAGCACGCGCCGCAGGCGCCGGATCGCGTCGGGGCGGTTGTCGGCCCACACGACGAGCTTGGCGATCATTGAGTCGTAGAAGGTGGGAATTTCGAATCCCGCGGCGACGCCGCGGTCGTCGCGGACGCCGTGGCCGCCCGGCACGCTGATCGCGCGGACGAGCCCGGGCGACGGCATGAAGCCGCGATCCGGATCTTCGGCGTAGATGCGGCACTCGATCGCGTGCGCGATCGGCGTCAACGCCTTCAGCGGATCGATCGTGAGCTTCTCGCCGAGCGCGATGCGCAACTGCCAATGCACGAGGTCGATGCCGGTGACCTGCTCGGTGACGGGATGCTCGACCTGCAGACGCGTGTTCATTTCGAGGAAATAGAAACTCCCGTCGGCATCGAGCAGGAATTCGATGGTGCCGGCGTTCGTGTAGCCGACCGAGCGCGCGACGAGCGCAGCGCAGTCGGCCATTTCCTTGCGCTTCTTCGCGTCGATCGCCACGGACGGCGACTCTTCGACGACCTTCTGATGCCGCCGCTGAATTGAGCATTCGCGCTCGACAAAGGGAATAACGGTCCCGTGGTGATCGCCGAGCAGCTGCACCTCGATGTGCCGCGGCTTCAGGATTCGCCGCTCGAGATACACGGCGCTGTCGCCAAATGCCGAGCCGGCTTCGGAGCGAGCCGTTCGGATCGCCGGCAGGAGCTCGGCCGGCGTCGCGACGGTGCGCATGCCTTTGCCGCCGCCCCCCGCCACAGCCTTCACGACGAGCGGATAGCCGATGCGCTGCGCCTCGGACATCATCTCTTCGTCCGACGCGTCCGCGCTGAACGGCTCTTCAGTGCCGGGCACGACAGGCACGCCGGCTTTGATCGCTGCCCGCCGCGCCGCCGTCTTGCTGCCCATGAGCGCGATCACTGCCGGCGTCGGGCCGACAAACGTCAAACCCGCGTCGACGCACGCCTGGCCGAAGTCTTCGTTCTCAGCGAGAAATCCGTAACCGGGGTGCACGAGCGTGGCCCCGGAGGTCCTGGCAACCTGGATGATCTTGTCGATCCGAAGGTAGCTCTCGCTCGCCGGACTCGGGCCAATGTAGTACGCCTCGTCGGCGACGCGAACATGGAGGGCCTCACGATCGCAATCGGAATACACCGCGACCGTGCCGTACCCCAGTTCTCTGGCCGCGCGCATCACGCGTACGGCGATTTCGCCGCGATTTGCGACCAGCACTTTCATGAATGCTGCCTGACGAAAGCGAGGACGGCGGCTCCCGCCGGACGATCTTCGCGGCTCAACGTGGGCACGATGCGAGTATGACCCAGGCCGGGCGCGACGACGAGCTCGGCGCGCACACCGGCTCTGTTCAATGCATCGCGCATCAGTTCCGACTGGCGCTTGAGCGCACGGCTCTCGCCGCCAGCGTAGAGCAGGAGCGCTCGGGGCGGATCGCCATCGACAAACTGAATCGGCGAAGCCGTGACCTGCCAGTTCGTGTCGCCGGGCCCTAACCGGAACCGCTTTGCATACCACGCGGGATCCGCGCCAAGCGCGTGCGTACGCGGATCGGCCATGTCATACCCGGCGCCGGCAACGCCGATGACGCCACGAATCGCGCGCCGAGGCACGCCGAGCTTACCGAGCGTCTCGCGATCGAGGACGGTCCGCATCGCCAGCTGAGCGCCGGCGGAATGCCCCATCACGAACAAACGCTCCGGGTCGCCTCCGAAGTCCGCGGCGTGCGCGTACACCCACGCGACGGCCTTGGCCGCGTCATCGGCTTGCGCGCGCCAATCGACCGTCGGAATCAGCCGATAGCTGATGATCGCGGAGCCGATACCATGGGCCGCGAAAAAGCGCCCGATGTTGTTGTAAATGTCCTGTCCGCCATAGCGGAAATCCTTGTCGCCCGAATCCCAGTTGCCGCCGTGAATGAAGACGACGACCGGGAAATTCTCCTGCGCCGGCCTGAAAAAGTTGAGCCGGTGCCGCGGATCGGTCGAGCCGTCGACGTAGGTCACGTCACGAACGACGCTCCCGGGTGCGAGCGCGGCGGGCTTGTAGTAGAGCTTGATGCCGGCGCGGTGAACGACCCCGCAGCCGGCCGCGACAATAGCGGGCAACAACGTCAATGCGAGCGCGCGCCTCACAGAGGAATATTGCCGTGCTTTTTCGGCGGCAGCTTCTCGCGCTTGTTCGCGGTGCTCGCGAGCGCGGCGATGAGCTTTGTCCGGGTTTCCCTCGGCCGGATCACCTCATCGACGAACCCGCGTGATGCGGCAACGAACGGATTGGCAAACTTCTCGCGGAACTCAGCGGTCTTCTCTGCGCGATATTTGGCCGGATCCTTCGCCTGCTCGATTTCACGGCGATACAGCACGTTGACCGCGCCCTCCGAACCCATCACCGCGATCTCGGCCGTCGGATACGCGTAGTTGAAGTCCGTGCGCAGATGCTTGCTCGCCATCACGCAATACGCGCCGCCATACGCCTTGCGCGTGATGAGCGTGATCTTTGGCACGGTCGCTTCAGCGAACGCATAGAGCAACTTCGCCCCGTGGCGAATGATGCCGCCGTGTTCCTGACGGACACCCGGCAGAAACCCGGGGACATCCTCGAGCACGATCAGCGGAATATTGAACGCGTCGCAAAAACGCACGAACCGCGCGCCTTTCACCGACGCGTCGATGTCGAGGCACCCGGCCAGCACGGACGGCTGGTTCGCGATGATGCCGACCGACCGCCCGCCGAGCCGCGCGAAGCCGACGATGATATTCAGCGCGTAATGCTGATGCACCTCCAGAAACGCGCCGTCGTCGACAACGGCGCGAATGAGGTCGTGCATGTCGTACGGCTGATTGGGCTGATCCGGAATGAGCGAGTCGAGCGATTCGTCTTCGCGGTCGGACGGGTCGGCAGTCTCGACAAACGGCGGCTCGTCGACGTTGTTCGAAGGCAGGTAACCGAGCAGATCCCGAATCAGCCGGATGCATTCGCGATCGTCAGCGGCCGAAAAGTGCGCAACACCGCTGATCGCGTTGTGCGTCATGGCGCCGCCGAGATCCTCCTTCGTGACGTCTTCGTGCGTGACCGTCTTGATGACGTCCGGCCCGGTGACGAACATGTAGCTCGAGCCTTCAACCATGAGGTTGAAGTCCGTGATCGCCGGCGAATAGACGGCGCCGCCCGCGCACGGGCCCATGATCGCGGAGATCTGCGGGATCACGCCGGAGGCGAGCACGTTGCGCAAAAAGATGTCGGCGTAGCCGCCGAGCGACAGCACGCCTTCCTGAATGCGCGCCCCGCCGGAGTCGTTGAGCCCCACCATCGGCGCGCCCATCGTCATCGCCAGCCCCATGACCTTCACGATCTTCTCGGCATTGGTTTCCGACAGCGAGCCGCCGAACACCGTGAAATCCTGCGCGAACGCGTAGACCGGCCGGCCGTCCACCCGGCCGTGGCCGGCAATGACGCCGTCGCCAGGAATCAGCTCCTTCTCCATGCCGAAGTCGCGGCACCGGTGGGTCACGAGCTTGTCGATCTCCTCGAACGCGCCCGGATCGAACAGGAGCTCGATGCGCTCGCGCGCGGTCAGCTTGCCCGCGTCGCGCTGGCGCTTCTGCCGGTCGGCGCCGCCGCCAAGCTCGGCAAGGCGCTCGAGGTTCTCGAGATGTTTGAGGTGCTCCATTACTTCTTGTTGGCCGAGGCCCAGTCTTTCAGAAACTTCTCGAGACCGATATCCGTCAGCGGATGCTTGAAGCACGCTTCGAGCACGGACGGCGGGCACGTGCAGACATCCGCGCCCATCCGCGCGGCCTCGACGATGTGCATCGGGCCGCGGACGCTCGCGACAAGGATCTCGGTTTTATAGTCGAACGCGTGATAGATGTCGACGATCTGCTGAATGAGCCCCATGCCGTCGGTCGCGATGTCGTCGAGCCGGCCCACAAACGGGCTGATGTAAGCCGCGCCCACTTTGGCGGCGATCAACGCCTGCGTCGCCTGGAAACACAGCGTGACGTTCACGCGAATGCCGTCATCAGCAAGGACCTTCACGGCCTTCACGCCCTCGCGCGTGAACGGCACCTTCACGACGATGTGCTCGTCCAGCTTGGCCCAGTCCCGGCCTTCGCTGATCATGCCGGGCGCGTCGAGCGCGACAACTTCGGCGCTGACGGGCCCTTTCACGATCTCGCAGATCTGCTTGATGATCTTGCGCGGATCTCCGCCCTCTTTCGCCATCAGCGACGGGTTGGTGGTGACGCCGTCGACGATGCCGAGCGGCATCATGGCTTCGATGTCTTTGATGTTGCCGGTGTCCAGGAAGAATTTCATGATCGACTCACAACGGGGTTGGTGAGGGCGCCGACGCCTTCAACGTGAATGGTGACCGAATCGCCGGGCGCAATCGGGCCGATGCCCGACGGGGTGCCGGTGGAAATGATGTCGCCCGGGAGCAGCGTCATCACGGACGTGATGAACGTCACCAGCTCGGGGATCGTGAAAATCAGCTCGCGCGTGCGTGAGTTCTGGCGCATCTGGCCGTTCACGTAGCCGCGCACCTCGAGGTCTTTGCCGTCGAGGCCGAGCGCAATGCACGGGCCGATCGGCGCAAACGTATCGAAGCCTTTGCACCGGGTGTACTGGCCGTCCTTATTCTGCAGATCGCGCGCGGTGACGTCGTTCACGCACGTGAGACCAAGGATGTAGTCGCTCGCCTTGCCGATCGGCACGTTGCGCGCGGCCTTGCCGATCACGATGCCGAGCTCCGCTTCGTGATCGATGCGGCCGGCCCACATGGGATTCTCAATTGCGGCGCCGGGGCCGATGACGGTGGTCGAGGGTTTGATGAACAACAGCGGCTCGGGCGGCAGCGGTTTGCCCTGCTCGAGCGCGTGATCGCGATAGTTCAGACCGACGCAGACGATCTTCGAGGGCAGCACCGGCGCCAGAAACTTCGCGCCCTCGTGATCGAACTCCTCGCCTTCAACGATCTTGCCGGCAAAAATATCGCTCGTGACGACGTGCCATTCTCCGTCCCGCTCGGCGACGTACTGCGATCCGCCGCCGGGTTTGTCAGTCCGATACAAACGCGTCATCAGCGTCCCGTTTCTTCCACCACGTTGGAGTTCCTGCTGCGATTGGCCGGCGCGGCTTTGTCGACGGCCACGACCGCGTAGAAATACCGCACGCCGGCTTTCGCTGTCTGATCGTTGAAGGATGTGCCGGTCACTGGTTCCGCCATCAGCGGTTGCAGTCTGTCACCCGAGCCCTCGCCGCGCAAGATGATGTAGCCGCCGAGATCGGCGGCGGCGACGGCGTCCCACGTGAGGCTGATCGCGCCGGCCGATGCGAGCGCCACCAGGTTAGCCGGCGCGGGCGGAGCAAACGTGTCGGCGGGCGTTACGCAGGCTTCGGCGCTCGGGGCGCTTTCGATGGAAATCGGCGCCGCGCCCTCTGCGCTGCGGACAACGAAACACACCTTTTTGCCGAACACGACCGGCTGAGTGAACTTCCCTTCTTTCAACCGCTCCGCCTGGAGCGGCATATCGGGAGCGGCCGAATCGTAGACGAGATAACCGGCGCCGGTCTCGGCGGTCCACGTGAGCGTGAGCGTCTGCTCGTCGTGCGCGACGGCCGCGCCTTGCGGCGTCTTCGGCGCCGCGTCGAGCGCGACCGCGATCAGCGGCGACGCCGCGCCCTGCCGCGAGCGAGTCGCGTATGGCACGACCTGGTAGTAGCGGGTCTCGGCGGATGCCGGAACAGCGTCAACGAAGCTCAGCGCGCCGGGATCGGCATCGGCTTTCGGCGGCGCCATTGTGGTGATCCGATTCGCTGCAGTGCGAAGCTCCTCGGCAAAGGGCGGCCGCGCACCGGGCGCAAGCGTCATCGCGAACACGTCGATTCGGTCGAGCAGCAGCGGCGTGGAGCCATCGTGGTTGGCCGTCGGAGCGATGAAGCGCACCGTGACCGACTCGGCTCGTCGCGTCACCGTGAGACTCCCGACAGCCGCCGGCGCGGGTCGAACCGGCGGTAGAGGCGGCCCGCGCTTGCCGCACGCGGGCGCCGCAATTATCAATCCCGAGATCAGGAGCGCCCAGCCGGACAATCCCACAATGGACTTCACAAGATGTACCGCGAAAGATCGTCGCTCTTCACGATGTCGGCGAGCATGCGGTCCACATACGCGGCATCAATCGTAACGGATTGCCCGCCGAGCTCCGACGCGTGAAACGAGACCTCGTCGAGCAGCCGCTCCATGACCGTGTGCAGCCGCCGCGCGCCGATGTTCTCCGTGCGCTCGTTCACCGTCGCCGCAAGCTCCGCGATCCGCCCGATTGAGTCGTCGGTGAAGGTCAGCGTCAGTCCTTCGGTGGCCATGAGCGCAACATATTGTTTGATCAGCGCGTTGCGCGGCTCGGTGAGGATGCGCACGAAGTCGTCTTTGCCGAGCGCCTCGAGTTCCACGCGGATCGGAAACCGGCCCTGGAGCTCCGGGATGAGATCCGACGGCTTCGCCACGTGAAACGCGCCGGCCGCGACAAACAGAATGTGATCGGTCTTCACCATGCCGTGCTTGGTGTTCACCGTCGTCCCCTCGACAATCGGCAGCAGGTCGCGCTGGACGCCGCCGCGGCTCACATCCGGGCCGCTGCCGCCGTCTCTGCCGGCAATCTTGTCGATCTCGTCAATAAAAATGATGCCGGTTTCCTCGACGCGGGCGATCGCGCTCTTGGTGACGCTCTCCATGTCGATGAGCTTCTGCGCTTCTTCGTCGATGAGAATGCCCAGGGCATCCGGCACGGTCACCTTGCGGCGCTTGTTCTTCCCCTGGAACATGCCCGGCAGCATGTCGCGCAGGTTGACGCCGATCTCCTCGATGTTCGAGCCCGACACGAGCTCGAAGCTCGGCATCGACCGCTGGACGACATCGAGCTCGATTGTGCGCGTGTCGAGCTTGCCCGCGTGCAGCTGCTCGCGCAACTTCTCGCGCGTGCCCGAGATACTCGACGCGGCATGATCGCGCGTCATCTGCGCCTCGGTCGCAAAGGCATGAGCTTGTGGTGATCCCTGGTCTTCGTAGCCGCGGGGCTTCGGTCCCGGCGAGCCGCCGGCGGGCAGGAGCAGATCGAGCAACCGTTCTTCGGCCGCCTGCTTCGCGTGCTCGCGCACCTCGGCTTCCCGCTCGTCCTTCAGCATCTTCACCGCGATCTCGACAAGATCGCGCACCATCGACTCGACGTCGCGGCCGACGTAGCCGACTTCGGTGAACTTCGACGCCTCGACTTTGACAAACGGCGACTGCGCCAGCTTCGCCAGCCGGCGCGCGATCTCGGTCTTGCCAACGCCGGTCGGCCCGATCATCAGGATGTTTTTCGGAGCCACATCCTCAGCCATGTCCGCCGACAATCGCTGCCGCCGGTATCGATTGCGCAACGCGATCGCCATCGCGCGCTTGGCCTTGGCCTGGCCGACGACGTACTTGTCGAGCTCGGTGACGATTTCCCGCGGAGTCAGTGTCACTGGACCTCTTCCAACGTCACGAAAGTTCTTCCAGCGTCACCGAGGTGTTCGTGTACACGCAGATGTCGGCGGCGATCGCCATCGATTGCTCGACGATCTGGCGCGCAGTGAGCGACGAGTGTTTCGCCAGCGCGCGCGCCGCGGCGAGCGCAAAGGCGCCGCCCGATCCGATGCCAATAATTCCATCGTCGGGCTCGATCAGATCGCCGGTGCCGGAGAGGAGAAACATGCGCTGCGTGTCGGCGACAAGGAGCATCGCTTCGAGCCGGCGCAGCGCGCGATCGGTGCGCCAGTCTTTCGCCAGCTCGACGGCCGCGCGCTCGAGCTGGCCGCGATGCTCGTCGAGCTTCGCTTCGAAACGCGCGTAGAGCGCGAAGCCGTCGGCCGCCGATCCGGCGAAACCGGCGAGGACTTTGTCGTGATAGAGCCGCCGGACTTTGCGGGCGGTGTGCTTGACGATCGTTTGACCGAGGGTGACCTGGCCGTCGCTGGCCATCACCACCGTCCCGGCATGTCGGACGGCGAGCACTGTGGTGGCGTGGACCATGTCTCGATTGTGTCAAACGTCCGTCGGCGAGGCCAGTAAAGGGGTAAATCGACCGGTTTTCGCTGCAATCCAGGATGGCAGTAGAGTTGCACTGTCGGGCTTGGGGGAAGGCTTATGCGCGCACACAACCGTTTGTTGCTCAACTTAGTGGCAGGAGGCGCCGTCATTCTCATGACGACACCGGCCTCCGTTTCCGCGCAGGCGGTTCCGCGCTCTGCCCCGCCGGTCGTGAACTCGGCGCCCGCGCCCGCAGCGGCGCCGCCCAGCTCAACTCAGGCCGTCGCCCGCGATATGCCGGCACCGGCCCCAACGTTTTCGGCGCCCGCCAGCTACTCGGCGCCCTCGTACTCCGAGCAGCAGCCCGTCCGGTCGGCGCCGCCCTCCAGCGGCTCGTCCGGCTCGAGCTCGTCAGGGTCCGGCAGCTCCGGCTCTTCTACGTCCTCCGGTTCCTCCGGCGGGGCAACCACCCGCGGCGGCGGATCGACGTCGACCAGCAGTCCTTCGTCGGGTAGCTCAGGCACGAGCGCGGTTCGCCGCGGAACCACCGGCACCGGCGGCGGACCGAACACGGCCGTCTACGTAGGCGCCGGTTCGCGCGATCGCGACGGCCGCACGATCACCGGTAACGCGGTTCGCCGCGCGAGCCCGATCGGCGGCGGCTCCTTCTTCGATGAGCGCTGGCTGAGATCAGCGGGCTATCCGTTCAGCCCGTGGGGCCGCTGGTATCCGTGGTACTCCGGCGGCTGGGGCTACGGCTGGGTTTCGTACGATCCGTGGCGTTCGGGCGGCACTCGCTGGGTGTGGGGGCGGTACGGCACCTGGTGGTACGGCGCCACGCCGTGGTACGACCCGTGGTACGACCCGTACTACGGCTGGTACGGTATGTCCTACGGCGGCGGCGGGGGCGGCGGCCGCAGCTACAGCGACGATAACCGTGGCAACACGGGCTCGCTGCGTTTGAAGGTCAACCCGCCGCAGGCCAAGGTCTACATCGACGGCGTACTCCAGGGCGTAGTCGATGATTTCGACGGGCTGAAGAGCCCTCTCGATGTCGCTGAAGGCGTGCATCAGCTCGAAATTCGCGGCGACGGCTTCGTGACGTTGAAAGACGAGATCAAGATCGAAGCCGGCAAGACACAGACCTATCGCGGCTCGCTCAAAAAGGCGGTCAAGTAAGCCGCTACGGTAAGCTGCACGGCATGAAATTTCTTTCTGTCGTCGCGCGTATCTCGCTCTGCTACGACCTCGCGGTCGGGATCGTGATGCTCGCGGCGACAAATGTTCTGGCCTCGGTGTTCGGCGTTCCCCCGCCCGTACCGATCCTCTTCGCGAAACTCCTCGGTATCTTCCTGATCTGCGTCGGGCTCGGCTACATCGCGCCCATGCGCGATCCGCGCGCGCATCGCGCCTATCTGTGGATTTTCGGGCCTGTGCTGAAGGGCGCCGGCGCGATCGCCTTCATCGCCGACTACCTCATCAACGGCTCGCCGCGCGCGTTTCTGCTCTTCGCCGCAAGCGACGCGACGCTGGCCGCCGTTACGTTGTGGGGCCTGCTTCGACTTTCAAAATGATGCGGCGGCTTTCGGCAGAATTTTCCGCTCGACCGTAAGCTCGACGAGCTTCGCGATCCGTCCGCCGACTTTTCCGAAAACCTTCATCGTGAAGTCGCGGAAACCTGAATGGCTGAACGTCTCCGCGCGCGACACCTCGGGTGTGTAGCCGAAGTTCGCTCTCAGCAGCACGGACTCACTGGTGGCACCGGGCGCGAGGTCCCGGGCCACGAGATGCTGCACGATCATCTCGTCCTTCATCCCGTCGTCGCCCACAACCCAGTAGGACGCCGAAATCTGAAAACCTGAAAGCGCGCGATCGCCCGTGTTCTTGACGTAGAGGATCGCCTGCGGCACGAGCTTCGTCTTGCCGTTGACAATGCCCATGTCGTAGTAGCCGGTCTTGATATCGACGAGCTCAACGGATTTGGCGAGGTCGACTTCGGGGCCGCAGGCCGACGAGCCGGTAAGGGCCAGTGCGAGCGCGGCGACGGCGAGCGACGTTGTCAGGAAACGCATTCCCGAATTCTAAACGGGGTTAGCGCTGTTCTTGACGGATCTTGATGCGCTTCTTCGCTTCGTCGCGCGTGATCTTGGTCTGGCGGAACAGCGTCAGGTCCTCGCCGGTGATCTGCATGACCAGCGCGACGGTGTCGTCCATCGACGAGGGCGTGTCCGGCGAGCGAACCCCGACCGTCAGCCATTCAGCCGCCTTGAGCGGGATCTGACCGTAGTCGAGCATCGCGTCCATCAGTGCTTCGCGAATGATGCGGCGATAGTCGTCGCGCGTGACCGTCGTCTGGGCCGGCTGCGCGATCAGGCTGTTTGCGCTGGCTGACTGGCCGCTGGTGTTCCCGACCGGACGATTCGGGTCCTGCCTGGGCGCGGGCCGCTGGAGTTGCGCGTACAAGTCGATGGTCGCCCAGTACAGCTCGGGCACCTCGACGTCGAAGAACCAGCCGTGATTTTCCACCGCGTAGCCGTGCGCGTGCGGCACACCGCCGACGAGCGTGAGCCCCGGCGCGGTCTCCGCCGCTTTTTGCGCGATCTGCTCGACGCCGCTTCTCACGGCCGTGACGAACACGTTCTCCATCGTCCGGACCTGCACACGGACGCTGGGCGACATCGGCGCGTTGGTCTGCGGAGTCTGGGCCAGGGCCGTTCCAGCAGACGCGGCGATCGCCGCAGCGACACACAAAGTAAAAGCGTTCACGTTGCTACTCCTTTTCCTTGTCCGCACCGCGCGTATTCATCACGCGGAGGATATTGCTGTTGATTTGTTCCTGCGTGTCGGCGATCTGCTGCAGCAACATCGCGTTGTCTGCCTTACGCTGTCGTCCAAGATCCGAAATGATGCTCATGATTCTCTGCGTCGTCCCCTGCGTCACGCGCCCTTCGCTCTCCCGAATGAGCTGTTCGACGCGCGCCAGCATCGCGGCATCCGACGACGCAGACAATGCAACCGGCGCGGCTGAAACGGCGCGACCGGACGCCGCGCGCTCGAGCTCGCCGAGACGCGCCTGAATCGCGCGCAGATCTTCGAGCGAAGCTGCGGGCGTCGTGTCCATGGCCGCGCGCTCCGCAGTTGCAGGAGGGGCCGTAGCGGCAGGCTGAGCCGCGGCCAGTGGCGCACGCGCCGTCGTCCGCGCGGCGAGCGCGCGGCCGGCGAAGCCACCGGCGCCGCCGACCGCGAACACGATCGCCGCGGCCGCAGCCAGCGACCAGGCAGGCACCTGGCGCCAGAGCGGCTGAGGTCGCGCGGAGACGAACGGCTTCCACACGGACTCGTGCGGCGGCACATCGAACGCGAGCAGATCCTCGCGGACGCCACGAAACGCGCGCAGTTCCTCGCGGCACGTCTCGCACGTGGACAAATGCATCTCTACATCACGACGCTCGCTGGCGTCGGCTTCGTCGTAGAGATACCCGATCAGTTTTTCCCGTTCATCGCACATATGTATGACCTTCGTTTAACGCGACCCTTGCCAACTCGCGCGCCGCAAGCTGGCTTCATCGGCCTGCTGGCGCTCCAGGCGCCGTCGCAGAACCGTCAATCCCTGATACAGACGCGTCTTGACCGTGCTCAATGGGCAGTCAAGCGCCTCGGCAATTTCCTGAAACGTCAGGCCGTGAAACTCCTTCATGAGAATCGCGGTGCGCTGCTCTTCGGGCAGCTCGGCCATCGCCTTCTGCACGGCCGCCGTCATCTCACGGCGCGCAACCAGGACCTCGACCGACTCGGCCGGCGATGGGATCTGCTCCGCGAGATCGGTGGCGTCATCGCCTTCCGGCACCTGCACGAGCGGCGCCCGGCGGTTCCGGCGCATCCAGTCGCGGCACAGATTCAACGTGATCCGGTAGAGCCAGGAAGAGAATTTTGCTTGCCCTTTGAACCCTTTGAGACCGCGGAACGCCCGGAGAAACGACTCCTGGACCACGTCCCGGGCGTCGTCTTCCCGCCCGAGAGTCCGGTACGCCAGGGCATAGATCGGCCGCTCCCAGCGGATCACCAGCTGGTTGAAACTCTCCTGATCCCCGGCCTGCGCGCGGGAAACCAGCTCTTCATCTGTTACCGGCGTCGCACTCACACGTCTCTCGAGTCCCGTCCCCCAAGCCCGGCCCGTTGGCTTCTGACGGATAAGACGCCTCGGTCTGTGGGACAGTCGGTACTATAGTGCTATCCTTTTTGCTGCCGGAGGCGGTCTTGGCCGTCTTCAAGCCGACATGAGCGACGAAAACTTTCTCACGACGGAAGAGGTCCTGGATTACCTCCAGGTCAACCTCAGAACCGTCTATCGCCTGATCAAAGCGGGAAAGATCCCCGCCGTCCGGGTCGGCCGGCAATGGCGCTTCCGAAAACGGGATATCGACGCGTGGCTCGAATCGAGCCGGCCGGGTCCAGGCGGCGCGCTGCTCGGCGACGACGGCGCAGGCGGCGAACGCCCGCGCATCCTCGTCGTCGATGACGAACAGGCCGTTCGTGATCTTTTGTCAAAAACGCTGACGATGGCCGACTACGACGTCGACGCGGCCGACGACGGCCCGTCCGCGCTCGAAAAGATGCGCGCCGTGGAATACGACCTGCTCATCACGGACTTGAAGATGCCGGGCATGGACGGATTGTCGGTGATTCGCGAAGCGCGCAAAGTCGCGCCCGATCTCCGCGTCATCATCATCACCGGCTACTCCACTGAAGCGAGCGCGATCGAAGCGATCAACCTCGGCGTGTCGGGCTACCTCACCAAGCCCTTTCGCCTTCCGCGAATTCTTGCCGCGGCCGCGCGTGCACTTGGCGAACCTGTTCCAACCGCCGACGGCGCTGCTTAACGTTCGTTGATTCAGCTTTCCGGCCTAACTAAGTCCTTCGGCGAGCGCATTCTGCTCGACGACGTGTCGTGGCAGGTGACCGACGGCGAGCGCGTCGGCCTGTGCGGACCGAACGGCGCCGGCAAAACCACGCTGCTGAAGCTGCTGGCGGGTTTTGACGACCCCGACATGGGGTTGATCGTCAAGCCGACAGGCACGACGGTCGGATACCTGCCGCAGGACGGCCTGCATCATCACGGGCGCACACTCTTCAACGAAGTCGCGCTCGCGTTCGAATCGTTGATCGACGCGCAAAAAGAAATCGGGCGCATCGAACACGCGCTCGCCGACCCGGCGCTGCCCGACGGCGAACACGAAACGCTGCTCGTGAAATACCACGACCTCAGCGAGCAGTTCCGCCGCGAGGAAGGGTTCAGCATCGAGCTGAAAGTCGCGCAGGTGCTGCACGGTCTCGGATTTTCGAAAGCGGATTTCGAAAAACCGACTGGGGCGTTCTCCGGCGGATGGCAGATGCGTATCGCGCTCGCCAAGCTGCTGCTCGGCCGGCCGACGCTGCTCCTGCTCGACGAACCGACAAACCACCTGGATCTCGACGCGCGCAACTGGCTCGAGGAATATCTCGTGTCGTATCCGCACGCCGTGATTCTGGTGTCGCACGACCGGTTCTTTCTCGACGCGGTCGTCACGAAGATCGCCGACCTCGCGTTGCGCACGATCACCGATTACCACGGGACATATTCCAAATATCTCGTCGAGCGCGAAGCGCGAATGGATCGCCTGCGCGCTGCGAAGAAGGACCAGGACGATGAGGTCGCGCGGATCAGGGCGTTCGTGGACCGGTTCCGCTACCAGGCGACCAAAGCCGCGCAGGTTCAGAGCCGCATCAAAATGCTCGACAAGATCGTGCCGATCGACGTGCCGCCCGAGCGCAAGCGCGTGCGATTCACGTTCCCGCCCTGCCCGAAAAGCGGCCGCGTCGTCCTCGAACTGAAACACGCGCGGAAGGCGTACGGCAGCAACGTCGTGCTGGATAACGTCTCGCTTCATGTCGAGCGCGGCGACCGCATTGCGCTCGTCGCGCCGAACGGCGCGGGCAAATCGACGTTGATGCGATTGCTCTCCGGAGCCGAAGAGCCCGACAGCGGCGAACGCACGCTCGGTCATCAGGTGGTGATGGATTATTTTGCGCAGGACGAAGCGGATCGTCTGGATCAGACAAAGACCGTCTATCAGACGCTCGAGGCGGACTCGCCCCTCGGCATGGTCCCGATGATCCGCAACATCCTGGGCGGATTCCTGTTCGAAGGCGACGACATCACAAAGAAAGTCGGCGTGCTTTCAGGCGGCGAGCGCACGCGGCTGGCCGTGGCCCGAATGCTGCTGCGCCCGGCGAACACGTTGCTCCTGGACGAGCCGACGAACCATCTCGATCTCGACTCGAAGGACGTGCTCCTCGACGCGATCGAAGATTTCGGCGGCACGCTGATTTTTGTTTCACACGACCGCTACTTCGTCGATCGCCTCGCCACCAAAGTGATCGTCGTCACCAACGGCGGCATCGAGATCTATCCGGGGCGATATGAAGAGTATCTGTGGAGCAAGGAACAGCGCGCCAGGAAGGCAGAAGCCACAAGTCAGAAGTCACAAGTTCAAGCAAAGCCCGGCACTCGAGCACCGGAGCACCAGCGGCACCCGCAGCACGAGCGCACCAGCGCACCGGCCGCGGCAACGTCGCGCGACGCGAAGAAATCGCAGGACGCTGAAGCGCGAAAAAAACAACGCGCTGACGAACAGCGAGCCCGGCGAGTCGCCGACCTCGAAGCGCGCATCGCCAAGGCCGAAACTGCGATCAAGGACACCGAAACTGCAATGTCGGCCCCGGGCTTCTACGACGACCGCGAGGCGGCGAAAACGGTCATCGATCGGCATCAGGCTCTGATGTGGGAGGTCCGGGACCTCATGGAGCAGTGGGAACAGCTTCAGAAAATTACAAACTTGTAATGTCTGACTAATTCTGTAAGCTGTCGAGAGCTCCGGCGGCGTCGCCAAATCTCCTCACGCACAGAATCGTCGGTCGCTTGCCCAGTCAATAGTGGGTACGGCCCTTGCGAGGGAGAGGTCCAAATGCCGCGGACGCAAACGGCCAAGGTGTCTTCTCCCGCCACCAATCGGCGCCCTGCAAAGGTCGACGACACTTTTTACCGGCACCTCGTGTCGTCTTTACGCACGGGTGTGCTCGCTATCACGCGCGACGGTCTCATTGCGGTCATCAACGACATCGCCTACCGCTCCCTCGGCCTCAGCCCGCGCGCGGGCGACTTGGGCCGTCACTTCACAGAAGTGCTCGGCAATTGCCCGGAAGTGATCAGCATTCTCCAGTCGGCGTTCGACACCGACGATCTGCCCAATCGCGCTGAAATGCGGCTGCGTCATACCGGCAAGTCGATTGGCTACTCGCTCTCGCGTATTCATGACGACCATGGCCACGCGCACGGCGCCACCCTGTTTTTCAAGGACCTGACGCAGGTCGAGCAGCTCGAAGAGCGCGAGCGACTCCGCGACCGGCTCGCGACCCTCGGCGAGATGGCCGCCGCGATCGCGCACGAGGTCAAGAATCCGCTCGCGAGCATCGAGGTCATGGCCGGCGTTCTTCGCCGTCAGTTCCGCGATACCGACGACGCCCGCGAACAGCTCGACGACATCATCAAAGAAGCCAGGATGGCCAATGCCATCGTCGTCGAGGTGCTCGAGTACGTTCGCCCGGTCCAGCTCCAGCCGGAGCGCGTGCGGCTCGACGATGTGCTGACGGAATCGCTGTCGATCGCGGAAGGCAAGATCCCGCGCGGCGGCATTCAATTCAGCATCGCCATCAATCCGGATGTGCCCGACATCACTGCTGACGCGCACCAGCTGCGCCAGTTGTTCGCGAACCTGATCGCCAACGCGTTCGAAGCGATGAACGGCACAGGCCGCGTCTCGATCCGCGCGACGCTGATCCAGGGCGATGTCGAGCCGCTCGACGGCACGCACGCGCTGCCGGCGTCCGTGCGTATTGAGCTCAAAGACGACGGGCCCGGAATTTCCGCAGACGATCTCGAACGGATCTTCAGCCCGTTCTTCACCACGAAACCGCAAGGCACCGGCCTGGGTCTCGCGATCGTTCGCAAGATGGTCAACGCGCACGACGGGCGCATTCACGCTGCCTCCGCGCTTGGCCGCGGAACCACTTTTACTGTGACATTGCCGGTGTCACCGACGCGGCACTATCCGCTGTTGATGGACACCATGGAGACAAAAGATGGGCCGAATTCTCGTCGTTGATGATCATGATTCCCTGCGCAAGGGCCTGGTGCGCGCGCTTGGCAATGCCGGCCACGATGTCGAAGAGGCCGCCAACGGTACGGTGGCGATTGAACGACTCCAGGACAGCCAGTTCGACGTCGTGCTGACCGACCTGAAGATGGGCGGCGCCGACGGCATGGACGTTCTGCGCACGGCCCGCAAGCTGCAGCCGAACGCGGCGGTCATTCTGATGACCGCGTTCGGCTCGATCCACACGGCCGTCGAGGCGATGAAAATCGGCGCCGTCGATTTCGTCCAGAAGCCGTTCGAGATCGAGGAGATGGAACTGAAGATCGAGAAGGCGATTGAAATCCGCCATCTCAAATATCAGGTGGATTACCTGCGTCAGGGGCAGCAGGACATCTACGATTTCGACCGCATCGTCGGCGCGAGCGGCGCGCTGGGGCACGTGCTGGGCATCGTGAAGAAGGTGGCGCGCAGCAATTCCACGGTGCTGATCCGCGGCGAAACGGGCACAGGTAAGGAGCTCATCGCCGGCGCGATCCATCACAACTCGCTTCGCGCGACCAAGACATTCGACAAGGTGAACTGCGCGGCGCTGCAGGAGAACCTGCTCGAATCCGAACTCTTCGGTCACGAAAAGGGCGCCTTCACGAGCGCCGACAAGCAGCGGATCGGCCGGTTCGAACAGGCTGACGGCGGCACGCTGTTTCTCGACGAGGTCGGCGACATGAGCCCGAACACGCAGGCCAAGATCCTGCGCGTGCTCCAGGAACATGAATTCGAACGGCTGGGCGGCACCCGCACGTTGCGCGTGGACGTGCGCATCATCGCGGCGTCAAATCGCAATCTGGCGACGATGGTCGGCGAAGGCAAGTTCCGCGAGGACCTATTCTACCGCCTCAACGTCGTGTCCGTCGAGATGCCGCCGCTGCGCGACCGCAAGGACGACATCGGCGCGCTGGCGGAATTTTTCATCAAGCGCTTCAGCAACGAGCTGAAGAAGAAGGTGGACGGCATTCAGCCTGACGCGCTCAAAGTCATGATGCGGCACAACTGGCCCGGCAACATTCGCGAGCTCGAGAACGTCATCGAGCGCGCGGTGCTGCTCGCCGACACGCCGGTGATCGGCCTGACGGATCTTCAGATCGGCGACGCGACGGCGTCGTCGAGCGGTGAGAAAGCGCCGTCGGTCAAGATTCCGCCGACCGGCATCCCGCTCGAGGACATCGAGCGGCAGGCCGTGGTCGAGGCCCTGCGGATGTCGAACTGGGTGCAGAAGGACGCCGCCGAGTTGCTCTCGATCAGCCCGCGCGTGATGAACTACAAGATCAAGATCCTGAACATCGAGATCCCGCGGTCGCGCCGGCCGATGGAACCGGTCGGCGTGTAGCTATTTTATTTTCGCGCGTGGGTGCGCCTCACGATAGACGGTCATGAGGCGCCCCACGTCGAGATGCGTATAGCGCTGCGTCGTCGTGAGTTGCGCGTGTCCCAATAATTCCTGAATCGATCTCAGATCCGCGCCGGCTTGCAGCAAGTGCGTCGCAAACGTGTGCCGCAGCGCGTGCGGACTGATGCCGGTGTTGATCGACGCGGTCTTCACATGCTGACGAACGACACGATCGATGCTGCGAGTAGTCAGTCGCCCGCCACGCATGTTCAAGAAGAGCGGAGACTTTTGACTTCTGCCTTTTGCCTTTTGCCTTCCAAGTAACGCGTGATCCGCGAGTGACGCCTTGATTGCGCTCGCGGTGGACGCGTTGAATGGAATCAGCCGCTCTTTCCTGCCCTTGCCGAGAACACGAATCACCCGTCCCGAGAGATTGAGATCCTCGAGTGACGCGCCCGCGAGCTCGCTCAATCGCAAACCCGACGCGTAGAACAGCTCGAGAATCGCCCGATCGCGCCGGCCGGCGACGGTCTCGATGTCCGGCGCCGCCATCAGCGCGTCGATCTCCGCGTGGCCCAGATGCGCCGGCAGCGACTGCTCGCGCTTCGGCGTCCCCACGAGCTGTGTCGCGTCGTCTTTGAGAATCCCCTGGCGGACCAGATACTTCGAAAACGTGCGCAGCGCCGCGAGCCGCCGCGCCGCCGACGCGCGGCTCAGGCCCCGCTTGTGCAGCTCGCCGAGGAAATCACGGACGTGATCCGCATCGAGAACCTCAGGTTTGAGCTGGCTGGGCTTGAGTCCGTCGCGGGTGGCGGAATACTCGAGGAACTGCGTGACGTCCGTGTCGTAGGCGCGAATGGTGTTTGGCGAGACGTTCCGGTTGAGCTTGAGGAACGTGACAAACGCGCGACTGAGGTCTTTCAACACAAGATCAATCTACCTTGGGGGGCCGTGGAGGACCGTGGAGAAGGCTCTTCATCTTGATTTCTCCATGCCCTCCAAGGTGAATTGCTCTTGCCAGGACGCGAGATCTCGCAGCGCACGATCGCTGAGCGCGAGCTGGCGATCGTGCTTCGATTTGATCGGCGTTTCAAGCGGCGGCATGATGCCGAACGTGATGTTCGTCGGGTCGTAGTGTTTCGGATCCGCGTTCGAGACGTAATACGCCATCGATCCCATCGCCGTCGTCCGTGGCGGCGCAACCGGCGCGAGACCGAGCGACATTCGCGCAGCGTTCCGCCCGGCGATCAGCCCTGACGCGGCCGACTCGACGTAGCCCTCGACGCCCGACACCTGGCCGGCGAAAAAGAGCGACGGGCACGCGCGCGTCTGCCATGTGTCAGCAAGCACCGTCGGACCGTTGATGTACGTGTTGCGGTGGATCATGCCCATGCGCACGAACTCCGCATGCTCAAGACCCGGAATCATCTTGAGCACGCGGGCCTGCTCGCCCCACTTCATCTGCGTCTGAAACCCGACGAGGCTGTAATGATCGCCCGCCAGATTGTCCTGGCGGAGCTGGACGACGGCGTAGGCCCAGCGGCCGGTGCGCGGATCGTCGAGACCAGCGGGCTTCATCGGTCCGAACCGCAGCGTGTCGACGCCGCGATGCGCCATGACTTCGATAGGGAGGCAGCCCTCGAAGAACTTTGTGTTGTCGAAGTCGTGACCTTCTGATTTTTCGGCCGCGACGACCGCCGCATGGAACGCGAGGTACTCCTCTTTGTTCATCGGGCAGTTCAAATAGTCGCCCTCCTGCGCCGGAGCGCTGTCGTCGTCGGGCTTCGGCGGGGCCTCGCCCGTCCGTTTTAGCGAACGATTCCAGCGGCTCGCGCGGAATACCTTCGTCATGTCGATCGATTCGGCCAGCACAATGGGGCTGATTGCATCGAAGAAGGCGAGGTGCTCGGCGCCGACAAATTCCTGGATGGAAGCGCTCAGGGCTGATGACGTCAGCGGTCCAGTCGCGATGATGACCGGTGCTCGCGCGGAGCTCGCGGGGATCGCGGGGACTTCCTCTCTTGAAATCTTGATTCTCTGGTGCGCGCTGATCGCGCTCGTCATCTCTTCGGCGAACTTCTCGCGGTCAACCGCCAGCGCGGCGCCCGCCGGCACGCGGACTTGATCCGCGGTGCGCATCACGATCGAGCCGAGGCGGCGCATTTCTTCTTTGAGGAGTCCGACGGCGTTGTCGAGCTTGTCGCCGCGGAAGGAATTGGAGCAGACCAGCTCGGCGAGCTGATCGGTCTTGTGCACGGCAGTCGGCCGGACCGGCCGCATTTCGTAAAGCGTGACAGACACGCCCATCTCAGCGGCCTGCCAGGCCGCCTCGCAGCCCGCTAAACCACCGCCAACAATTCGAATGGTCAATGGTCAATGGTCATTGAAGACTCGGCCGTCATTGACCATTGACCACTAGCCATTGACCATTTCTTCCACGACCGGAGCGTCTTTAACGAAATCACACTCCTCGTTGGCGCAGATCAACTGGCGCCCGTGCCGCTTCGTGACCTTCTCTGTAAGGAATGGCCACGTGCACTTCGGGCACGGTTCTTCGATGGGCTTGTTCCAGAGGGTAAAGTCGCACTTCGGATAGTTCACGCAGCCGTAGAATTCCTTGCCGCGCTTCGACTTGCGCTCGGCGACGTCGCCGCCGTCTTTCGGACACTTGATGCCGGTCAGCTTCTGCTTCACGTATCGGCAGTCGGGATACCCGGTGCACGCCGTGAACTCGCCGAAGCGGCCCTGCTTGATCACGAGGTTCTTCTCGCAGTTCGGGCACTTCTCGTCGAGGATCTGATCCGGCTTCGCGGCCGACACGCCTGTCTTCGACTGGATGATCTTCCGCGTCGTCTTGCACTCGGGATACCCCGTGCAGGCCAGGAACATTCCGAAGCGGCCGCGTTTGAGGATCATCGGCTTGCCGCAGTTCTCGCACGCTTCGTCGAGTTCGTTGGTCGCCGGCATGTTCGGCGTTTCGATTTCTTTCGTGTTGTCGCAATCCGGATAACGGCTGCAGGCGAGGAATATGCCGAACTTGCCGGCCTTCTCGACCATCTCGCCTTCGTTGCACTTGTCGCACGTGACGCCGGTCGGCTGCCCCTCCTTGAAGTTGGGCATCTCCTTCTCGGCGCGCTTCAGATCTTTCTTGAAATCCTTGTAGAAGTTCTTGAGCACCGTCGCGTACTTCGTCTTGCCTTTTTCGATGTCGTCGAGCTCTTCCTCCATCTTCGCGGTGTACGCCACATCGAGGATGTCGTCGAACGCCGGCGTCAACAGTTTTTCGACAAGACGCCGGCCGAGAATCGTCGGCCAGAAGCGGCCCTCGACTTTATTCACATAGTCGCGCGCCTGGAGCACGGAGATGATCGACGCGTAGGTGCTCGGGCGGCCGATACCGTTCTCTTCGAGCGCTTTGACGAGCGAGCCTTCGTTGTAACGCGGCGGCGGCTGCGTAAACTTCTGATCCGGCCGGATGTCCTTGACGTCGAGCTTCTGTCCTTCGGTCATCGCCGGCAGCAGCCCGCTCGTCGAGTCGTCGTCGCCTTCCGCCGATTGCGCGACGGCGAGGTTCGGCGTCGCCTTCTCAGTGCGTTCGGTTTCTTCGACTTCGCCGGCCGTCTGGTCGTACACCGCGAGCCAGCCCGCAAACTTCGGCACGGAGCCCTTCGCGCGAAAGAGATAGTCGTTCGCCGTGATGTCGACCGACGTGTCGTCGAAGAGCGCCGGCATCATCTGCGACGCGACGAAGCGATTCCAGATCAGGCGATAGAGGTAGAACTGATCGGGCGACAGCTGCGCGCGAACTGATTCTGGCGTGTAGTTCATCGACGTCGGACGGATCGCTTCGTGCGCGTCCTGCGCCGAGGTCTTCACCTTGTACCTGTTCGCTTCAGCCGGGAGATACGGCGTGCCGTAGGTGTCGCCGATGAACTCGCGCGCTTCGTCGAGCGCCTGATCGGCGATACGCACCGAGTCGGTTCGCATGTAGGTGATCAAACCGACGGCGGCTTCCTCGCCCGGCAGTTCGATGCCCTCATACAGCTGCTGCGCGATCATCATCGTCTTCTTCACAGGGAAGCGGGATGCCTGCTGCAGTTTGCTCGTGATGAACGGCGGGGCCGACGTTTTCTTGCGTTCCTTCTGCGTGATCGACGCCACGGTGAAGGTCGCCGATTTCAGATCGGCGAGCACCGCGCCCGCTTCCGCTTCGTTCGAAATCTTCGCGGCGTCCTTGCCCTTGCGAACGAGCTTCGCGTCGAACTCGGGCGGAAGCCCGGCGGCGAGCCGCGCGGTGACGTGCCAGTACTCTTCGGGTGTGAACGCGTCTATTTCGCGTTCTCTGTCACAAATAATTTTCAGCGCGACGGACTGCACGCGGCCGGCGCTGAGCCCGCGGCGGACTTTGTCCCAGAGAATCGGGCTGATCTTGTAACCGACGAGACGATCGAGCACGCGGCGCGCCTGCTGCGCGTCGACCATGTCCATGTCGATCTCGCCTGGTTTCTTGACGGCTTCGAGAATCGCCTTCTTGGTGATCTCGTTGAACATCAGCCGGCGGACTTTTTTCTTTTTCGTCCCGAGCTCTTCGGCCAAATGCCAGCCGATCGCCTCGCCTTCACGGTCAGGGTCGGTGGCGACGAAGATTTCGTCGGCCGACTTCGCCGCGTCCCGCAGCTCCTTGATGACCTTGGCCCGGTCCGGAATGATCACGTAGTCGGGCTTGAAGTCGTCGTCCACGTCGACGCCCAGCTTGCTCTTGGGCAGATCGCGGACATGACCCATCGAGGCGATGACCTTGAAGTCGCGCCCCAGATATTTGTTGATAGTTTTCGCTTTCGCAGGTGATTCGACGATCACCAGAGCTTTTGACATAAATGATGTGGTTCCTTTTTTACACTAGCACCCGGGCGAGAGCCGCCCGCCTTCTTACCGTCTGACCAGCTTGGTCCAGCCGCCGGGTGACCGTTTGACCGTACCACCCAGCTCCATCGCCGCCAATCCTGACAACAACCGGCTAACATTCCACCCAGTCAGCCCAGCTAGGGTATCGGCATCATAAGTCTCTCCGATAGCCATATGCCTGGATAACTCGTTTTCACTCACCGACTTATCCGCACCCAACTCATCAACTTCACGCTTATCAATCTCGCAATTCACGCCGAGTTCTCCCAGGACGTCCTCGATTGACTCCACCAGACGCGCACCGTCCTTGATCAGCGCGTGACCGCCCTTGTTACGCCCCGAAAGAACGTTCCCTGGCACAACCAGGACATCACGGCCTTGCTCCATCGCCATTTTCGCGGTGATCAACGACCCGCTCCGCTCGCCGGCCTCGATCACGATCACCGCCCGTGACAGCCCGGAGATGATGCGATTTCGCAGCGGAAAGTGATGCGACTGCGGCGAGGTGCCCGGCGGAAACTCCGAGATCACCCCTCCAGACGCCGCAATCCTCGTCGCAAGATCCCGGTGTTCGGCGGGATAAACGATGTCGGGTCCGCAGCCGAGCACGGCGATGGTGAGGCCGCCGGCTGCGAGCGCGCCTTCGTGGGAGGCCCCGTCGACGCCTCGAGCCAGCCCGCTCACGACCGTCAGACCGGCGGCCGCCAGCCCCTCCCCGAGCGCCCGGCCCATTTGAAGACCCGCCGGAGTGGCCTGCCGCGATCCGATCACCGCCACGGCCGGCCGGTCGATGGGCGGGATTCTGCCCCTCACCCATAAAACGCTGGGAGGATCCACGATCGCGGCAAGCCAGGGCGAGTAGCGTTCGTCGCCGAGCGCGATCGCCTTGAGCCCGAGCCGCGCAGCGTCAGCCAGCGCGTTCGCCGCGCGAGCGCGCGCCTGAGCCACGAGCTCGGCCGGCTCCGCGCCCAACCCGACCAGCCGCGTGGCGACCTCCTCGAGATCAAGCAGTTCCCGTTCAAGCAGCAGCTTGAACAGCCGGGCAGGCTCCGTGTCGCCCGGCGGTCGAAACATCTGCGCGGCCGCCGCATCCAGAACATCCATCGGAGGGGCTACATTGCATCCGCCATGCCACAGTGCGCCCCGGGAGTGTCGCTGAAAGGTGGCGAATACCGCAACACTCGTACGGCAGGACCTTTGCAGATTCTGCAATTGTCGATTCACTTTGCAGATTCCCCGATTCCCACATTCCACATATGGGTTCCGGCGTTATAGTGAGGCCAAATGAGAGCACGGACGTTACCGCTTGTGCTCCTCGCATTGCTCGTCTCGGTGCCGCTTTATGCCGACCGACGATCGGATGCGAAGGAGCAGGTCGAGTTCGGCATTTCGGTGGCGAACAAAGGCCTGTGGATTGAAGCCACCTCGCGCTGGGAGAAGGCGATCGAAATCGATCCAACCTACGCCGCGGCGTGGAACAACCTCGGGATCGCGTACGAACAGCAGGGCAAGTTCGAAGAGGCCAACAAGTCCTACAACAAGGCCATCCAGCTTGACCCGAACAACCAGCTCATCCGCCAGAACTACGACCTCTTCAGGGAGATTTATGACCGCACGAAGCGCCGCCGCGATCGCTAGCCTGTCGCTCGCATTGGCCGTTTCGGCGGCGTGCACGAGTTTCTACGACATCAACATCGAGACGCCGATCCAGGCGAAGCTCGACACCACGCCGTTTCAGCGCGTGCTCATCCTTGGATTTATCTCGGGTGGCTCAAAGGACGTGGACGTCAACAGCGAAACCGTGCGGTTGCTTCGCAGCCAGCTGCGGACGAAATCCAGCCTCAAAGTCATCGACAGCGACGTCGTCTCCCTGATCGACGTCGTCGACAAACTCAAAGCGAACACGGGCACGCCCGCGGTCGCCGGCGCCAAGGACGAAGTGAAGTCCGAGAAGGATCTGGAATCCTACGACTCGATCTTCGCGGACGTCGCTTATTGGAAGAAGCTCGGCGAGGAATACCAGAATCCGCTCATCGTGACGGGTGTCGTCTACTTCACGGACATCAACAAGAGCGGCATCGTGGAGCGCCCGCAAGAGGTCTACGACCAGCTCGGCAAACGGACCGTCGTTTCGGTCCGCCAGTGGATGGACCGCAAGGGCTTCGCCATCGCCCCTAAATTTGTCTTCATCGACGGCCGGACCGGCACCCAGCTCTACACGGACTCTTACCGTGAAGAGACCCTCTATTCATCGACCCAGAACACCCCGGCCCTGTCCTCGTATTTCGAGCTCATGGACCGCCTGGTGCCCGGGTTCCTGAACACCCTGAGCACCCAGAAGATCAAAAGCACCCGGGTTTTGCTGAAATAGCCCGTACTCTGATAGCCTTGATGGTTCTGGCCCTTCGCGGAGACCCCTCCGTGTCGCTGGCCGGGCCATTAAGGGAGTTTGAAGATGTTCGCCATTGTCCAGGCCGGGGGCCGGCAAGAAAAAGTTGTTGAAGGCACCGTGGTCGTCGTTGACCGTCTCGAAGCCGAGGCCGGTGATGCCTACACGTTCGAACAGGTCCTGCTGATCGAAGGAGCGGACGGCGCGGTTTCGACCGGCGCCCCGTTTCTCAAAGGCGCGACCGTCACGGGCGTTGTCGAGAAGCAGACCAAAGCCAAGAAGATCCGTGTCTTCAAGACCAAGCGCCGCAAGGGCTTCAAGAAGACGCAGGGTCACCGGACGCAGCAGACGCGCGTCAAGGTGACGTCAATCAACGCGTAGCCGATGGCCGGTAACCGATCCTTCAATAATCAATAACCAGATAGCGAGATAGAAATGGCTACTAAAAAAGGACAGGGCTCATCACGAAACGGCCGCGATTCCCAGTCGCAGCGTCTCGGCACGAAGGCGCACGACGGCAACCCGGTCACCGGCGGAACGATCATCGTCCGTCAGCGCGGCCGCCGGTTCGAACCGGGCCTGAACGCCGGCATGGGCAAAGATCACACGATCTTCGCGAAGGTGGACGGCGTAGTGAAGTTCTCGAACCACGGCGCGCACGGCCGCAAGATCAGCATTATTCCCGCCGCAAAGAACTAGCAATTGTTTGTCGATGAAGCTGACGTAAAAGTGCTCGCCGGGGACGGCGGGAACGGGTGCGTCAGCTTTCGCCGTGAGAAGTGGGTGCCGCGCGGCGGCCCGAACGGCGGCAATGGCGGGCACGGCGGCTCCATCTATCTCCGCGCGAGCGACCACCACAACACCCTCGTTGCATTCCGATTCAATCCAGAGTTCAAAGCCGAGCGCGGCGAGCACGGCATGGGCTCGGACTGCACCGGCCGCGACGGCCACGACCTCATCATGGACGTACCGCCGGGGACGACGGTCTACGAGCACACGGAAGATGGATTTCTCCCGCTGGCCGACCTGACCGAGCCGGGCCAGCAGGTTCTGATCGCGCGCGGCGGCCGCGGTGGCCGCGGCAACGCGGCGTTTCTCTCCAACTCAAATCGCGCGCCTCGTCGCGCGGACCCGGGCGAGGCCGGCGAACAGCGCATGCTCCGCATGCAACTGAAGCTGCTCGCCGACGTCGGCCTGGTCGGCTATCCGAACGCGGGCAAGTCGACGCTCATCTCGCGCATCTCGGCGGCGAAGCCGAAGATCGCCGACTACCCGTTCACGACGCTGTCGCCAAATCTCGGCGTCGTGCACATGTCCGAGGACCGCAGCTTCGTCGTCGCCGACGTGCCCGGTCTCATCGAAGGCGCGCATTCGGGCATCGGCCTGGGCACGAAGTTTCTCGCGCATCTCGAACGCACGAAGGTGCTCGCGCACATTGTCGACGTGTCCTCCTCGACGGGTCGCGACACTGTGGATGACTTCAACGTCATCACACGTGAGCTGGAGCTTTTCGAAGGCAGCGGCGATGAGACGGCCGCAAAGCTCTCGACCAAGCCGCGCATCGTCGTTGCGAACAAGATCGACTCGCTCGACGAGCCGGAGCGGCTCGCCAGGCTGAAGAAGCGCATGGCGCAGTTGAAAGTGCCGGTCTACGAGATTTCCGCGGCGACCGGCCAGGGCATCCCGGAACTACTCGAAGCGCTCTGGAAGAAAGTGAGCGCCGTGCGCGAAGAAATCCTGGCGCCGGCAAAGGCGAAGAAGAAGGCGGCTGTCTCAAAGACGCCTGTGGCCAAGAAGAAGCCGCTCGCCAAGAAGAAGCCGGTCAAGGCGAAGAAGAAAGCCCGCAGATGACCGGTCTTCTGGGCGGGACTTTTGATCCCGTTCATCTCGGACATCTCGATGTGGCTCGTGCTGCGCTTCAGGCGCTTCCGCTCGACCGCATTTTCTTCATTCCGTCGAACATTCCGCCACATCGCGCCCTTCCTTGTGCGAGCGCTGCGGATCGGCTGGCGATGGTGAAGCTGGCGATCCAGGACGAACCGAAGTTCGAAGCGTCAACCATTGAGCTCGACAACGACGGCCCGTCGTACACGGCCGTGACGATCGATCGATTTCTTGCGATGGGCTACGCCAAGACCGATCTCTGCTTCATCGCCGGGGCCGACGCTTTTGCGAGCGTATCGACCTGGCACGACTACCCAGCTTTGCTCGACCGTTGCCGGTTCGCTGTGGTCTCGCGTCCCGGGTTTCCTGCGTCGGCGGTGCCTCAGCAAATACCTGCGTTTGCCGAGCACATGACTGATATCTTTTTGATTCACGCGCCAACCGCGCCGGTGTCGTCCACCGACGTGCGCGCGTGCATTGACCGCGGAGCGCCGCTTGTCGGCCTGGTGCCGGACGTTGTGGCCGGCTACATCGACGCTCAAGGACTTTATGGTCGTGGGTCGGTTTGACCCACGACCAGCTTTACACAACGGAGGCTCATGGCCACTGCTCCTAAGCCGCGTAAACGCGCGGTCGCTCGTCCGAAGAAAGCGCAAGTCAAAACCGCCACCCCGCGTCGCAAGACCAAGCTCAAGTCATCGAAAATTGGGAAAACGCCGAAGGCGCCCAAAGCGCCGCGCACAGCGGCCGTCCGCGTGCCGGCTGATGTGATGGCGGCCGTGCAGGGCGCGCTCGACAAGAAGGCGGAGAAACTGGAGCTGCTCGATTTGCGCGACGGCCTCGCGTTTACCGACTTCTTCATCATCTGCACCGGCAACAACGTCCGGCAGGTGCAGGCGATCGCCGATGGCATCCAGGAATCGCTGAGAGAGAACGGCGTGCGGCCGGCCCTCGTCGAGGGCTACAACCGCGCCGAGTGGATCCTTCTCGACTACTTCGACTTCATCGTCCACATCTTTACGCCCGCGAAGCGCGACTTCTACGCGCTCGAGCGCCTCTGGGGCGACGCCAAGCGCGTTGAAGTTTCTGCAACATAGACATCGGGTGTCGTTCTTAGAAAGTGCGTACAAAACGACACCCGTGTCGTTGTTCCCTCTGAGATAGATATGGCAAACCGCTTGCACTGAGTGCGTCCGTGCTCACGGCCGCCGCAAACTCAGTGGTTCGTACGCTTCTGGCGCCATGCTGCGCGGCGTGCGACAGACCTCTCGACAATCCCCTCTCCGGAGCCGTGTGCTCGACCTGCTGGCAACAGTGGCCGATGCTCACGCCGCCCAGAGATGGCGGCACACTGGTCGAGATGATTCGCAGCGCCGGCGTCTACGACGCTTCGCTGCGCCACATGATTCACGCGCTGAAATATCGGAAGCGGCGAATGATCGCGCCGCTGCTGGCGCGCCGGATCCTTGGCGAGTGCCGCGACGCCCTCGAAGCCGCGGATGCCGTGGTGCCGATTCCGACGCACTGGATTCGGCTGTGGGAGCGGGGCTTCAACCAGGCCGACGACATCGCGATGCACCTCGAGCTGCCTGTGTGGCGCGCGCTCCGGCGCCGGCGCCACGGACCGCCGCAGGCGAGCCTGCCTGCGGCGCGCCGGCACGGCAACGCGAGCGGAGCCTACGCACTGGCCCTCCCCGAGGTATTGCGAGGCTTCCGCCATCGTTCGCGCTTGCGAGGCGCGAACATCGTTCTTGTGGATGATGTGGTGACGACCGGCGCGACGCTTGAGGCGTGCGCTCAGGTCCTGCTGACGGCGGGCGCCGCACGAGTCACGGCTGTGACGGCCGCACGAGCCGTGGCAGAACGGCAGCTTCAACCGCCGCTTGCACCGCGTCTTTCTCTAGTTCGCCGTCGATGAGCACCCAGCCCAGCTGTTGGGCCTGGCTGCAATAACTCTCCCGCACGCGCGCGAGGAGCGACAGGTCGCGCTCGTAACGGTCGCGGCCGGTCTTTTTTCGGGCCACGGCCGTCTCCGGCGCGATGTCGAGCAGCACCGTGATGTCTGCGACCGGCAGCGGTTTCTGAATCTCGTCGAGCCACTCGCGATTGAGCCCCTGCGCTTCGCCGTAGGCGATGCTCGACGCGCGATAGCGGTCGCAGACAACGTCGGCGCCGGCGGCGATCCACGAATCCAGGCGCGGTTTGTACTCGAATCGATTCGCCACATAGAGCAGCTGCATGACGTCCGGCCCGAACTCGCGTTCGCCTTTGAGCGCGGCCGCGATCTCTGTACCGATCGGTGTGTTGTAATCCGGAAACGACACCGCGTGGACCTTCCGGCCCTCCTGGGAAATCCGCGCGCGCATGTGGCGCGCCTGCGTCTCCTTGCCGCTCTGGTCGAGCCCCTCAAAAGCGATGAGCATCTATATGTCCCACTGAAAAAGATCATCGATGGTCTGGCGGCGACGGATCAACGTACCGTCCATCACTTCTGCCGCAACCGGCCGTCGATTGTAATTCGAAGACATCACCGATCCATAGGCGCCCGCATCCTTCACGACGAGCAGGTCGCCGACTTCAACGGGCGGCAAACGGCGAGCTGAACCGAGTGTGTCTGTGGTCTCGCACACGGGCCCGACGACGTCACAGAGGCGATCGGCGCCCGCGCGCGGGCTCACGGCCGAAATCTCGTGGTAGGCGCCGTACAGCGCCGGCCGCAGGAGATCGGTCATGCCGGCATCGGCGATGACAAACCACCGCTTCTCACCGGTCGTCGGCTCCGCGGACTGCTCTTTCAGATCGACGACACGGGTGAGCAACGCGCCCGCAGGCCCGATAATCCAGCGGCCCGGCTCGAGGACGAGCGTGAGCCCGGTCTCGCGAATCGGCGGCAGGATCGCGTCGATGTATTCGCGCGGGGAAACCACTGTCTCGCCGGTCCTGTACGGAATTCCGAGGCCGCCGCCGACGTCGAGATGCTCCAGTTTCACGCCGTCGGCGATCAGTTCTTTCGCCAGGCCGGCCATCGCGGTGACCGCACGCGCCAACGGCGACGCCTTGGTGATCTGCGAGCCGATGTGCACGTGCAGCCCGACGACGTGTAGCGACGCGTGCTTGCCGATCTCGTGCGCGAGCGCGCGCGCGGCGTCGATCGACATGCCGAACTTGTTCGTGCGAAGTCCCGTGGAGATGTGCGGATGGCTTTCAGCGTCGACGTCCGGGTTGATCCTGATCGCGACGCGCGCCACCGTGCCCGCGTCGCGGGCGATCGCAGCGATGCGTTCCACTTCACCCGGCGATTCCGCGTTGATGGCTTTGACGCCGAGCGTCACGGCGCGCTGCAGCTCGGCCGTGGACTTGCCCACGCCCGTGAAGACAATCTCCTTCGGGGCAAATCCCGCGCGCAGCGCGACTTCGATTTCGCCGCCGGAGTTCGCATCGGCGCGCGCGCCGCACTCGCGCATCAACCGGACGATGGCGAGCGTCGCGTTGGCCTTGATTGCGTAGTGAATGTCGTGCGCATAGCCGCCGCAGGCATCGGCGAGGGCCTTGTAACGAGTGCCGATCATCGCGGCGTCGTACACATAGAGCGGCGTGCCGAACTCCGCGGCCATTGCGCTGAGTTGCTCAGACGTCATTTCTGCCTCGGGCCCGTCACAGGACTGACGATTGTACTCTGCTATGATTTCGCGAGTGGCGGACCTGGCCGACGCGAACAAAATCGACGAAGTCATCGAGCGTTGCCTCAAGGGCGATCAAGTCGCCTGGGGCATCATCGTCGATCGCCACCGCCGCAAGGTGTTCAACCTTGCGTATAGATTCGTGGGTCGCCACGACGAAGCCGAAGACCTGACGCAGGACATCTTCGTCAAGATCTTCAAAGCGCTGCACACGTTCGACCGCCGCGCGAACTTTCAGACGTGGCTCATCAGCATCAGCCGCAATCTGTGCATCGATCACTACCGCAGCGTGCGCAAGGAGCGCGCGACGATGGCGCGCGATGTCGACGCCTCTGAGCTGACGCCGGCCTCGCGGGAGCGCGGCCCTCTGGCGCAACTCGAGCAGTCGGATTTGAAGGAGATCATCCGCCGCGCGATGGCCGAGCTGCCCGACGCGCTGCGGGTGGCCGTGACGCTGCGCGACCTCCAGGAATATTCGTATCAGGAAATTGCCGACCAGCTGCATCTGCCGGAAGGCACCGTGAAATCGCGAATCAATCGCGGGCGCATCGAACTGGCACGTCAGATCCGTCGCATCCATGAAAGCGCGCCAGCCGCACAACTGCTGGCCAAACACGCCCGCGGAGGCATCGCATGAACGTCACCACTACAGAGATCAACGGCATTTCGGTCGTGCGGGTCAGCGAAGCAAAGCTGACCTACCCGATCCTCACCGACTTCGTGACCGCGGTCACCCATCTCGTCGAGACCGGCAACAAGCGGATCGTCGTCAACCTGGAGAACGTTTCGTACGTCGACAGCGCGACCATCGGCTGCCTGATGGACCTCTACCGCCAGGCCAGCGCGGGCGGCGGCGCCCTTAAGCTCGCCGGCGTGCAGAAGCGCGTGGAGACGATGCTGACGATGACGGGGGCGCATAACTTTCTCGAAGTCCACGCCGATCAGGCGTCGGCTGTCGCGAGCTTCGGAGCGTAGATATGGCCCGGACAATCACGACATCCGCCGGCACTGCGATCGAGCTCGATGGCGACGTCCTCGCCGTGCTCGAAACGATCTCGCGGGATCTCACGAGAAAGAGCGAGCTCGACTACGGCTTCGAAGAAGTCGATCACGAGTTCCAGCAATTGGTCGCGCAGATGACGCCCGACGAGCTGAAGGCATATTTGAAAGAAAGCCTGTTCATGAGCTTCAACCGATTCGAGAACGAGCGGCTGGCGTCGGTGGTGAAGAAGGCCGGACGGGCGAAAGAAGAGTAAGAAGAGTACGACCTAGTACTTCAGCACTTCGAGCGACGGAACGCGCCGAAACTCGGTGACGTTGCGCGTCACCACCGGCATGTCATTCGCCAATGCCGTGGCAGCAATCCACAGATCATTCGCACCAATCAGCTTGCCGTTGTCCCGAAGATGGCGATACGCGCGACCGTAGTGCCAGCAGACGTCAGGCGTTGAGAGCAGAACGAAAAACGGGCCGAGAAACGACTCCCATCGGGCGCGATCCCTCATGGATTTTCCGGCCGCTATTTCGCCAGCGACCGCGAAGGAAATGTAGAACCGGTCGTCGGGATGGGCCTCGAGAAACTCAATGGCGCCGCCGGCCTTCCCGCGACGCTCCTCACGTTCCAGGTCCACGAGAAACGTCGTTTCGAGAATTAGCGGCTGGCCCATTTGTCTACCGGCGGCTTGTCATTCCTTTTCAAGTCTTCAATGTTGGCGATGTCATCCGCGGTGAGGCGCGCACCGGACTTCAAACGGGCGAGCAACTGTCGACCCGTGACGGTGTCCTCCGGCCACGTGGCTCGCAACACAACCTCGCTGAACGACTCAGCTGGGTAGCGACGCGCGCTGCGCAACCGGTCGTAGGCCTCGTCCTTCAATGAGATGGTCTTGACTCCCATGCATGCACTATGCACATCGCACAGACCTGCCGTCAAGCGGTTCTTGCGGGCCGGTTGCGATAGCGACTACACCAACACACCACGACTTGCGGGAGGAGGAGGTCCCACAAGCCGGAGTGTTGTTACCTTACGAGGGTTAGTTTGCTGTAGCAGGAACGCGCTGGCCGGCAGGCACGGGCGCGTCAACCAAAGTCCAGGAATCGGTGTTCTTCAGCAGTTCAGCCGCAAGCTCCGTATGGAGCGCGTGACCGCCGCGCTGCACCGACACGTGGCCGAGGATCTGGTGGCCAACGAGCGCCAGGTCGCCGATCGCGTCGAGCATCTTGTGGCGGACAAACTCGTCTTCGAAGCGAAGCGGGTTCAACACGCCGGTCTCACCAAGCACCACGGCGTTGTCGAGCGAGCCGCCGAGCGCGAGACCGCGCTGACGAAGCATTTCCACTTCCTTCAAAAATCCGAACGTGCGCGCCGGCGCGATTTCGTTGATGAAGGCCGTCTCGGTGATATCGAGCGTCTTTTTCTGCGAGCGCAGCATCGGATGGTCGAACGCAATCGCGTACGTCACCTTGAAGTTGTCCGCCGGGAAAATCGAAATGCTCTTGTCGCCCTTCTCCACCGTCACGGCGCGCGTAATACGCATCACCTTGCGGGGAGCCGCGAGTTCCTTCACGCCGGCTTCCTGGATCAGGTAGACCCACGGCGCAGCGCTGCCGTCCATGATCGGCACTTCAGCCTGGTTCAGCTCGACGATGACGTTGTCAATGCCGAGACCGCGGAGCGCGGAAAGCAGATGCTCGACCGTGTCCACCGACGCTGCGCCGTTGATCAGCGAGGTCTGGAGAACCTGTTTCGGACCGAGATGTTCGAGCGTTGCCGGAATTTCGACGCCAAGGTCGGCACGCAAGAACCGGATACCGGTGTCAGCGGGGGCCGGCTTGAGCCCGAGAGAAACTTTGAGTCCTGAGTGGAGACCAATCCCTGTGCAGCTGATGCTTCGGCGAATCGTACGCTGGTGGCTGGTCATTTGGGCAGTTGCATCGGTGACTTAAGCAAGCGGCGGGCCATGTTTGTTACTACCGGCCAGCTTAGTAGTAAATGCGTTGATCTGATTGATAACAAACGACTTATCCATTATCTATCATGTAAAAATATTGGCGCCGTTCCGGAGCCGTGGCTCGTAAGCCACAGCCGCAACGGCGATTCTTGTGTCGCAACAGCCACAGATCGTCAAGAAACTGCCGCCTGAGTGCGGCCGCCGGAACCGTCGAGCATGGGGGCGAGAAACATGCCGGTGGCCGAGTCCTTGGCCTTGGCAACCGTTTCAGGCGGACCAGCCGCGACCACTTTGCCGCCGCCCACGCCGCCCTCGGGTCCCAGGTCGATGACCCAGTCCGCGCATTTGATGACGTCGAGGTTGTGCTCGATGACGACGACCGTGTTGCCTTGATCGACGAGGCGATTGATGACGTCGAGGAGCTTGTGGACGTCTTCGAAGTGCAGGCCGGTCGTCGGCTCGTCGAGGATGTACAGCGTGCGGCCGGTGCCGCGGCGCGACAGTTCGCGGCCGAGCTTGACTCGCTGCGCCTCGCCGCCCGACAGCGTCGTCGCCGACTGGCCGAGCTTGATGTAACCGAGGCCGACGCTCTGCAGCGTCCGGAGCTTCGTCGCGATCGGCGGAAAGTTTTCGACGAGCGGAAGCGCCTGATCGACCGTCATGTCGAGCAGTTCGGCGACGGACTTGCCGCGGTATTTCACGTCGAGCGTTTCGCGGTTGTAGCGTCGGCCCTTGCACTCTTCGCACGTCACGTAGACGTTCGGGAGGAAGTGCATTTCGATCGCGATGACGCCGTCACCCTGGCACGTTTCGCAGCGGCCGCCTTTGACGTTGAACGAGAAGCGGCCGGGCTTGTAGCCGCGCGCGCGCGATTCGGGCAGCATGGCAAAAAATTCACGAATGAAAGTGAAGAGGCCCGTGTAGGTTGCGGGATTCGATCGCGGCGTGCGGCCGATCGGCGACTGGTCGATCTGAATGACCTTGTCGATCAGCTCAACGCCTTCGATTCGGTCATGGGCACCAGGTTCATCAATAGCGCGATAGAGCGTTTTTGCAAGAGAGCGATAGAGGATCTCATTCACCAGCGTCGACTTGCCGGATCCGCTGACGCCGGTGACGGCGATGAGCGAGCCGAGCGGAAACGCGACGTCGATGTTCTTGAGATTGTTCGAGCGCGCGCCCTTCACGAGGAGCTGGCCGCGCGTGGATGTGCGGCGCGTCTCCGGCATCGCGATTGACCGCGCCCCCGTGAGGAACTGACCCGTAAGCGATTCGCCCGGATTCGAAAGGAGTTTCTGCGGTTCGCCCTGGAAAATCACATGACCGCCGTGTTCGCCGGCGCCGGGACCGAGGTCGATCAGGTAATCGGCGGTGCGGATCGTTTCTTCGTCGTGCTCGACGACAAGCACGGTGTTGCCGAGATTGCGCAGTTTCGCGAGCGTGCCGAGCAGGCGGCGGTTGTCCCGCTGATGCAGTCCGATCGATGGCTCGTCGAGCACGTACAAGACGCCGGTCAATTGAGACCCGATCTGAGTCGCGAGGCGGATGCGCTGGCCCTCGCCGCCCGACAGCGTCGCGGCGCTGCGCGAAAGCGTGAGGTAGCCGACGCCGACGTCATTCAGGAAACGCAGGCGCTCGCGGATCTCTTTGAGCACGCGGCCGGCGATGAGATGCTCGCGCTCCGTGAGCTCGAGCGATTCGAAGATCGGCACGACGTCCGCGATCGGCTGATCGACGTAATCCGACATCCGCCGCCCTTTGAGGCGCACGGCGCGGCTCTCGCCTTTCAGGCGCTCCCCATGACACGTCGTGCACGGCCGCAGCGCCCGCAGCGGCTCGAGCGCCTCCTGGTCGGTCCACGAACCGTTCTCGAAACGTTTGCGCAGATTCGGAAGGATGCCTTCGAAGTCCGCGCCATACGGATCTTTGGCGGCCTTACTTTTGCCTTTTGCCTTCTGATTTTTGACTTTCCCCTGCCCCGGCCCGAAGAGAAGGATGTCGCGCTGCTTCTTCGGAAGCTTGCTGAATGGCACCGACGGGTCGATGCCGAATGTTTTCTGGAGACCGCTCAGCGCTTCAGCGAGGAAATCGGAATCGCCTTTCGCCCACGGCGCGATCGCGCCTTCCGCGAGCGACTTCGATTCATCCGGCACGATGCGCGCCGGATCGAAATCGTAGACGGCGCCGAGGCCCTGGCAATCCGGGCACGCGCCGTGCGGCGAGTTGAAGGAGAACGCGCGCGGCGTCATTTCCGGGATGCTGATGCCGCAATCCGGGCACGCCATCTTGCGCGAGAACAGCCGATCGCCCGAGTCGAGCGTGTTGACGACGACGATGTCGTCGGCGAGCTTCAGCGCCAACTCAACCGCATCACTGAGCCGCTTCTCAATCCCGGATCGGATAATCAGCCGGTCCACCAGCACATCGATCGAGTGATTCTTCCGCCGGTCCAGCTTGATGTCTTCATCGAGCGCGCGAAACTCGCCGTCGATGCGGGCCCGCGTGAACCCGCGCGCGCGGAATGCCGCCAGCTCTTTCTTGAACTCACCCTTGCGGCCGCGCACGACCGGCGCGAGCACATTGATGCGCGCGTCGTGCGGATAGAGCATCACCATGTCGATGATGCGTTCGAGCGACTGCGACGAAATTGCGCGATCGCAGCTCGGGCAGTGCGGCACGCCGATGTTGGAGAAAAGTAACCGGAGGTAATCGTAGACCTCGGTCACGGTGCCGACGGTCGAGCGCGGATTGGATCCAGTGGTCTTCTGCTCGATGGAAATCGCGGGCGAGAGGCCCTCGATCAGGTCGACGTCGGGCTTCTCCATCTGCTCGAGAAACTGACGGGCGTAGGCGGAGAGCGACTCGACGTACCGCCGCTGACCTTCCGCGTAAATCGTGTCGAACGCGAGCGACGACTTGCCGGATCCCGAGAGCCCGGTCACGACGACGAGGCGGTTGCGCGGGATGTCCACATCGACGTTCCGAAGGTTGTGGACGCGGGCGCCGCGTACGCTGATCCAGTTCGAGCTCATGGCAATCCCTGATTCTATCGGGTTAGCTGGTTATCGGCTATTGAAGGATCGGCTATCGGCTATCGATTAACTGGTTGTCCTGCCCTAGCGCCGGCGCCGCGCTGAGGGGGGCCGGGTCAGAAATGAACGGCGCGCGGAACGCGCAAACGCCTTGAGCCTCAACGAGCAGATTCCGCGCGGCCACGTGCGGGTCCGCCAACGTCTCGGCCGGCGAGTTGACCGCGGAGAGGCAGGCTGAGCGGGCGGCAAAAAGGTCGAGCCACTCCGCGCGGCTCCGCGTGAGAAAAAGAGTGCGAACCTCGTCGAGCAACGCGCCCTGGTCGGCTTCATCCGAGCGCTGGCGCGGTTTCCAGTCCGGCCGGCCGACGACTTCGCAGAACGTCTCCCAGAACTTCGGCTCGAGGGCCCCGAGCGCGATGCGCTGGCCGTCGTTCGTGTCGTACACGTTGTACGTCGCGTGCCGCCCGAACGTTGGAAGCTCGCCGACAGCCCGGTCGCCACGCGCCAGGAGCTCGCGCGCCGCGGGCAGCATCATCCAGTAGAGGACTGCGTCGTGCATCGAGATATCGAGGGACGCGCCCTCGCCCGTTCGCTCGCGCGCGAAGAGCGCAGCAAGAATTCCGGCGACCGCGCTCATAGCGCCGCCGCCGACATCGGCGATGAACATGCGCGGCAGAGTGACGATGCCCGGCCGATCGACGGCGAGTAGCCCGCCCTCGGCGACGTAATTCAGATCGTGCCCGGGCTTCTCCGCATTCGGTCCGGTCTGCCCGTAGCCGGTGATCGCGCAGTGAATCAGTCGCGGACGCGTCGCGCGCAACTGCTCGGCGGAGACGCCGATCGACTTCGCCGTCGACGGCCGGAAACTCTCCACGATGACATCGGCGGTGTCGAGCAAGCCGCTGATGAGTTTCAGAGTTTCCGCGTTGCGGAGTTCTACCGCGATGCTCTTCTTGCCGCGGTTCAAAAGCAGGTGATACAGGCCCTGGCCGTCGAGCGACGGCGGCAGGTGGCGCGTCGGGTCTCCGTGCGTTCGGTCCTCGACCTTGATGACGTCGGCGCCGAGCTCCGCGAGCATAAGCGTGGCGAAATTGCCCGGAATCAGCCGGGAGAAATCGAGCACCCGGATGCCCGAGAGGGGGTATTTCATCTATTACTCCGCGACTACGATGGCTTGTTCAGCTTGCTGTGGCGATAGCCGTAGACGACGTAGACGACGACGCCGATCGCAAGCCACCACGCAAACCGCTCCCAGGCGAGGCGCGGCAGGTTGTACATCAGGTAGAAACAGAGACCCGCGCCAAGACCGCCCACCAGGTGCACGAGCGGCACGCGGAACGGCCGCGGCCTGTTCGGCTCCCGATGTCGCAGCACGATCACGCCAATGCACACGAGAATGAATGCGAAGAGCGTTCCGATGTTCGTGAGGTCGTAGGTCTCCGCAGCATCGCCGATCAACGCCCAGCACGCGACAAAAACACCGGTGATGAGCGTCGCCGTACGCGGAATGCGCGTTTTCTGATCGACCTTGCTCGCCCACTTCGGCAGCAGGCCGTCGCGGCCCATCGCGAAGAAGATGCGCGGCTGGCCGTACTGAAATACGAGGAGTACTGCAGACATCGATACGATCGCGCCGAGCGCGACGATCTTCGCGAGCCACTGCATACCGGTGGCGTTGAGCGCGTAGGCGAGCGGATCGGCCGTCTTGCCGAGATCGGCGGCCGGAACCATACCCGTGAGCACGGCGCCGATGATGATGTAGATCACCGTGCAGATCGCGAGGCCGCCCATGATGCCGATCGGAAGATTGCGTTGCGGGTTCTTCGTCTCTTCAGCCGCGGTCGAAATCGCATCGAAGCCGATGTACGCGAAGAACACGATGGCCGCGCCGTTGCCGATGCCGGCAAGACCATTCGGCGCAAACGGTGTGTAGTTCGCGGGGTTGATGTGCGTGAGGCCGCCGATGATGAAGATCGCCAGCACTGCGAGCTTGATCACGACCATGACGTTGTTGACGCGCGTGCTTTCTCTGACACCGCGAAGCAACAACCACGTGATGAACGCGACGATGCCGAACGCCGGCACGTTGATGAGGATCGGAATCGGTCCGATGTGCGGCGCCGAATCGATCAGGCCGCGGATCGCCGGATCCGAGCTCAGGAGCGCCGTGCGATAACCGGTCGTCAACCAGGCCGGCAACTCAAGCCAGCCGCTCAGGAATGACTTGAGGTAATCGCCCCACGAGATGGCGACCGCGACGTTGCCGACGGCGTATTCGAGAATGAGGTCCCAGCCGATAATCCACGCGATGAACTCGCCGAGCGTCGCGTAGGAATACGCGTAGGCACTGCCGGCCTGCGGAATCATCGACGCGAGTTCCGCGTAGCAGAGGCCCGCGAGCGCGCAGCACGCGCCGAGCAGAATGAACGAGATGATGAGCGCCGGGCCGGCGCCGAGGCGAATCACTTCGCCGTTCGGTCCAATCTGGCCGGCGGCCGCCGAGCCGATCGATCCGAAGATGCCGGCGCCGATGACCGCGCCGATCGCCAGCATGATGAGGTCGCCGGCGCTGAGCACGCGCTTCAATCCATATGACGCCTCCGACGTCCCGGACTGCGCCGTCTCGGACGTCTCTGCCATCAGCGCTTCGATTGGTTTAACGCGCAGCAAACTCATGAATTTTCCGCAATCGGCATAGGGGCCGAGAGCATACCATCCAGTTTCCACACGGTATCGTTCGATGCGAGCACGGTGGCCGGCTCGGAGTGCTGTCCACCGGAGCCCTGGCCAAAGTGGAATGCCACGCCGACCAGGGTCGGCGCTGCAACGATCAGCTCGGGCTCGGCTGAATCAGAAGTGACGTCCAGCCTGAAGAGACCCGCTGATCCGGCGAGCGCGTCCACGACGTAGAAGTCGCCGCGGGAGTCGAACGCAATGCCCTGAGGCCGCCCGAACTTGTCGCTGACGACATCGACCAGCCGCTCCGGGGAGATCCGGTAGATCGCGTCGTGCGTCGCGAGCGTCGGCGCCGACACGTACAGACAATCGTCGGGGCCGAATGCCAGATGAAACGCGGCGACGCTTGCCGGAAGCGTCGCGTACGTCTCGACCTGACGATCGGGATGGACGCGGAAAATCGTGCCGGAGCGGTCGCCGACGAAAAGATCGCCGTTCGGTGAAAACGCCAGACCTGTCGCGACGCCGAGTTCCGTCGCGTACCGCTCGGCGTTCTGATCATCGAGGAGTCGATAGACGCTGCCGTCAAAGCGGCTCGAGACGTAGAGCAAACCGTCAGGCCCCATGGCCAGCGAGGTCGGGTTGCCGACCTCCACCGGTAACGGCGTCTTCACGCCATCGTCGCTGATTCGAAACAGCGGCACCTGCGGCTTGGCGTCGCGCGATCCGCTGCGTGTGGCATACAACCGGCCCTCGCGATCGAACACCGGGCTGTCGACCTGGTGCACGTCCGTCGCGAAGATCGCGCCGACGATCACGCGGCCGGAGACGCCGGGCAGCTCGTCGATGCGCACGATCTGCTCGCCGGCCTCGGCGTCGGCGGGAATCAGGATCGTGAGGCCTCGCGGCGACGCGGCGACGACGCGCGCCACTTTGTCTCCGACAAATGCGTGCGGCAGTCCCTCTATCGGAAGAACGAGATGCGAGGCTCGAATAGCGACGCGGGCGCCGGGCACCGCGCGCCCCGGCACAACGGTCAGTGGCTCGGGGGTGAGATCGCGCCGTTTGTCAGGAGTCTTCGTCAAGCTCGACGTTCCAGTACACGTAATCGCGCCAGCTTTCCGGCGCGTTGCGCAACCCGAACGCGATCCGTACGGCCGGCGCCTTGTCGGGCTTCCGCGGCAGCCGCTTGAGATGCATGCCCGCCTGCGCGGGCGTGCGTCCGCCCTTCTTGCGGTTGCACGCGATGCAGCAGGTGACGATGTTTTCCCAGTCTTTGCGGCCGCCCTGGGCCACTGGCATAACGTGATCGAACGTCAGCTCGGCCGTCGGCAGTTTCTCCGCGCAGTACTGGCAGGTGTGGTGATCGCGCGCGTAGATGTTCGCGCGCGAAAAAGGGACGTAGTCGACCTTTCGGCGCACACGGATACGGCGCAGCAGCCGGATGACCGATGGCAGCTTCATACTGAACGTCACCGCCCGGATCTCGCGGTCATGCACCGCGACGATCTCGACCTTACCCTGGCACCAGAGGGTGATCGCTTTCTGCCAATGGACAACCTGCAGCGGCTCGTAACCCGCGTTGAGCAGCAGCGTTTGCTCCATCTTGGCCGGATTATAACGATAAAAGCCCCCGCGGCCGATAAGCCCGGACGATGTCTCCGCGACATGTCGTGTCGTTGATGTTTGCTGGCCTCACGCTCTCGGCGTGCGCCACGGCAAACAGCGCCGGCGTGCCCCGGCCGAATCCGTTCCCTGAACCAGCCTCCAGGCCGTCGATCTTCAAGCCTGAGCCGAAAGACATCGGCGCGATGCCGCCGCCCGGCATCACGTCATTCAGTACCCGGTCATTTCTGGCCAGCGCGGAGAACTTGCGCGGCGTGCCCTACCGGCTCGGCGGTGAGTCGCCGCAAAACGGCTTCGACTGCAGCGGCTACACCAGATATGTCTTCGGCCTGTATCGCATCAAGCTGCCGCGCACCGTCGCCGAGCAGTTCGGCGCCGGCAGGCCGGCGGGCGGGTCGATCAAGGCGGGCGATCTTCTCTTTTTCAGGATGGCAGGTCCGAAATCGCCTGTGTCGCACGTGGCGCTCGCGCTCAGCCCGGACGAATTCATTCACGCACCCGGCACGGACGGCAAGGTGCGAAACGAAAAGCTCTCGCCGTACTGGCGCAGCCGGTTCGTCACGGCGCGTCGGATTCTGTAAAACGATGTCATTTTCCGTCGGGCGGCGTGACGCCGCCCATGCGGCGAAGGATGATCGCCTGGCGGCGCAACAGTCGGCCGTTCGGGCGCGCGGGACTGTACCGAATCGGATTGATGATCGCTCCGGCCATGAGCGCCGCTTGCTCGCGCGACAGGTCCGACGCTGACACGCCGAAGTACGCCCGCGCGGCGGCTTCGCAGCCCCAGATGCCGTCGCCCCATTCGATCAGGTTCAGATAGAGCTCGAGGATGCGCTGCTTCGAGAGCTCCGCCTCGAGACGGCGCGCGATCAGAAACTCGCTGAGCTTGCGCGATGGGTTGCGCGACGGCGAGAGGTACAGGTTCTTCGCCAGTTGCTGCGTAATCGTCGACGCGCCGCGCAGCGGTTCGCCGTTTTCCCAACTATCTTCGATCGACGCCTTGATCTCGTCATAGTCCACGCCGTCGTGCGACCAGAACGCGCTGTCTTCGGCGTACAGAACCGCCTTCTTGAGATTGTTCGAGATTCGTCCGTAGCTGACCCAGCGCTGATTTTTCCGGACGGGCTTCCCCGCCGCGTGCGCCTGCGCGGCGCGCATATCCATCCACGCCGTGGAGGCCGGAACGGTTTTCTTCAGCGGACGCACGTCGGGCAACGTGATCCAGATGTAGCCCAGCACGACGAAACCAAACGCCGCCGCCGCCAGCAACACGCGGCCGACGAGCCGGAGAGAAAAGATCAGCGCGACACCTCACGAAAGGCCTTCAACACCAGGTCGACATTCTGTTCAGTAGACCCGGCGCCCATCAGACCTACACGGAATATTTTCCCCGCGAGCGGCCCCAGCCCGGCGCCAATCTCGATTCGTTGTTCGGCCAGCAAACGCTTCCGAACCACGGCGTCGTCAACTCCCGCCGGCACATTGACCGCGTTGAGACTCCACGATCGATCGGCCGTCGACGGCAGGAGCGACCAGCCCATCGCCTCCAACCCGGAAACGAATCGCCGATGGTTCTCGTGGTGGCGCTGCCATCGGGCATCGAGTGTTTCGCGATCGACTTCGCTCAACGCCGCGTAGAGCGCCCACACCAACGGCGCCGACATCGTGTGGTGATACTTGCGCCCCGACCAGTACGCGTCGAGCAGATCGAGGTCGAAATAGAAGCTCCGGCACTTCACCTTCCGCGCGAGCGCGCGCGGCGTAAACAGCACGGGCGCCAGACCCGAAGGCGCGCCAATTCCCTTCTGCGAGCAGGTGTAGGCCGCATCGACGCCGCCGGCGGCGGCATCGAACGGCATCGCGCCGATGGAGGTGACGGCGTCGACGATCATCAGCGCGTCGTGTTCACGAGCCGCGGCGGCGATTTCGCGAATCGGGTTCACGACGCCGGTCGATGTCTCGACATGGACGGCAGCCACGAGGTCGTACTTCTGCCGTTTGAGTTGAGCCGCGATCGTCTGAGGTTCAGCCGGCTGACCCCATGTGAAGTTCACTCGTTCTACGTCGGCGCCATAGCGCTCGAACATCTGCGCGAGACGGTCGCCGAAATATCCGGTCACCACAACGAGCGCCCGCTTGCCGGGTTCGACGAGATTCGCGACGACCGTTTCCATGCCGGAGGTGCCCGTGCCGGAAATCGGCGCGGCGATCGATCCTTGCGGCGCGCCAAACACGCGCGCCAGCATCGCGCGCACATCGTCGAGCACCGCCATGAATTCGGGATCGAGGTGCGAGCGCGACGGAGCGCTGAGTGCGGCCCGGACCGCTGGCGAGATCGGAGACGGCCCGGGTCCCAGCAGCAGAACGTCGGATTGGGGAACTGAGACGGGTGGGATCGGCATGGAGAATTGATTTATGGCGAAATGGCGCGCAGCGCGCCTTCGATTTCCGCGCGCGCGGCGGCGCTGAGCGGCTGCATCGGTAATCGCGGCGCGCCCCCGTGGTGGCCTGCGATCTCCATCGCAGCCTTCAGCCCGGCGATGCTGTGCACGGTCGTGACGAGCCGCGCGAACGGCGTGATCTTCTGCTGCGCCGCCAGCGCTTCTGCGTGCTGGCCGGCGCGCGAGAGGGAAAAGATGTCGGTGCACAACTGAGGCACGACACAGGCCGCCGCCAAAATTCCGCCGCCGGCGCCGCTCACAAGCGCCGGATAGATCACCGGCGCCGCACCGCACAGCACTGTGAATCCCTGCGGCGCGCAAGCGACAAACTGGCCGAGCCGCTCGAGCTCAACGCTCGTTTCCTTGATACCGATGATGTTCGGATGCGCGGCGAGTTTCTCGACGATCGCCGGCGTCAGCGTGACGCCGGTGACGCTGGGCATGTTGTAGAGGACGACAGGAACCGGCGACGCGTCCGCGACCGCGCGATAGTGACCCAGCAACGCGTCCGGCGTCATCGATCCCTTGAAAAACATCGGCGTACGAACGAGAACCGCGTCAGCGCCTGTCGCCGCGGCGCGCTTGCTCGCAACGACTGTTTGAACTGTGGATTCTCTTCCCGTGCCCGCCAGCAGCGTGCGCCCCGCCGGCATCTCCGCGCGAGCCGCTTCGACGACCTCGACGCATTCGTCGTCATCGAGCATCGGCGCTTCGCCGTTCGACCCAAGCACGAGAACGCCGATGAGGTCGGTCGTCATCCAGTACTTCACATTGGCCCGGATCGCCCGCGTGTCGACGCGGCCGTCGGCACTGAAGACGGTCGGCATCGGCGGAAAAATTCCGTTAAGTCGAACGGCCATGCCCGCCGAGACTATCAAACCCCAACAAGTTCGCGCGCTCGGCCGTGCCGGCGCCGGCCAGCTGCACGGCGAGCACCACGACAAACAACGCGGCCGCGGGCGCGAGCATCCACGGCGCCTCCGTCATCACCCGCACGTTCGCTGCGTCCTGCAGCATCGTCCCCCAGCTCGGCGAGGGTTCGGGAAAGCCGAGACCGAGAAACGAGATCGCGGCTTCAGCCGAGAGCAGCGCGGGAATCAGCAGCACGAGCTCGGCGGCGAGAAACCCTCGCGTTGCCGGCAACACGTGCGCGAGCACGCGCCATCGGCCGCCGCCGGCCGCGCGCGCGGCCTCGACGTAATCGCGTGAGCGCTCGACGATGACGATGGCGCGAACGCCGCGGGCGACATGGGGCCAAGCCGCGACGGCAAAGAGCGCAGCCATCAATAAGAAGACGTCCCAGGTCGAAAGCACCAGCGGCAGCATCGCGCGTAAGACGAGAACAAGATAGACACCGGGCAGCACAAGGACGAAGTCGGCGATGCGCATAAGCCACCGGTCGGTTCGACCGCCGGTGATGCCTGCGAATCCGCCGACAAGAGCGCCGAACAGCAACGCGCCGAGAGCGCCCGCGATCGTGACGCCGAGAGACCATCTCGCTCCAAGGACGAGACGGGAGAACACGTCTCGTCCGAGAGGGTCGCCTCCGAGGAGCATCAGGGGCTGATCGGCTTTCGCGGTGGTCAATGGCCAATGGTCAATGGTCAATGAAACTCTCGCGGTCTGGTCGATGCGAAACTCGCGCCGCAGGCGGTCGACCATCGTCATCGGTCGAATGAAGGGCGCGTGCAATCCGTTGTCCCAGATGTGCACGCGCGTCGGCGGTGCGTAGCCGCGGTGTTCGATCTGGTCTCCCGCGCGATGCGGCGCAAGCATCGGCGCGGCGAGCGTGACGACGCTCACGAGCGCGATCAACGCCCACCCCATGCGCGCGCGGGACATCATGCCGTCTCCCGCGCGCGCGGGTCGACCAGCGCGCGCAACAGATCTGCCGCGACGTTGCCCACGGCGAGAAACACGGCGCCTGCGAGCGCGCAACCGGCGACCAGATCGATGTCGCGCCCGCGCAGCGCGTCGTACATCAGGCGCCCGAGCCCTGGCCACGATGTCACCATCTCGACGACGAGCGAGCCGCCGAACAAACTGCCGATCACGATGCCGTAGATGCCGAGTACTGGCCGCAGCGATTGGCGCGCCGCGTGGACCCAGATCAGTCGCGAGCGCGGCACGCCGCGCGCAGCGGCGGCGAGAAGATCGGGCGCGGCCACAACATCGCGCACGGCCTGGGCCTGGAGGCGCTCGAGCGTCGCGGCCAGCGGGAGCGCGAGCGCGAGGGCCGGCAGTATCAACGATCCCGGCGCCGGAGAAAGCCAGCCTGTCGTCGCGGCGACAAACAAGAGAAGAAGGGAAAAGACCAGCGGCGGGCAGGACAGCAGCACCAGTGACACCGGCTCGATGACGCGCGCCATCCAATGGCGCGGTGTCGCGCCGCTGACGATACCGAGCGGAATGCCGATCAAGGTCGCAAGAAGGAGTGCCGCCGATGCGAGCAGCGCGGTATCGCCGGCGCGTTCCAACACAAGCTCGCCGACCGGGCGCCGAAACTGGGAAGACGTGCCGAGGTCGCCCGCTGCGAGGCCGCGCGCCCACCGCAGCATCTGGCGCGGAAAGGATTGATCGAGCCCGAGCCGCGCCCGCTCGGCGCGAATAACTTCCGGCGGCGCGCCGACGGCGTTCAGTTCAGTCGTGGCGTCGCCCGGGGCGAAATGCGTTAACACAAAAGAAGACGCGGCCACCACGAAGACGAACACGATGCCCGCGGCGGCGCGCCGCGCGGCGAATCGGATCATTTCCTGACCGCCAGCGTCATTTCTTCACCGCCAGGGTCTCGGGCTTCCACAACACCTGTGGATGCAACGCGGCCGGCGACGCGCCGGTCACGCGCGAGCTCATCGCGATGGTCAACTTCGGCGCAGCGAAGTACACCATCGGCTCGTGCGTGTTGAAAATCTCCTGGACTTTCCTGAAGGCCTGCACGCGCGTGTTCATGTCCGTCGACGTCGACACCTGCTGCATCAATCCGTCGATTTCTTTTTCCCAGGCCGTCGCCGGCGATGCCTGGCTCGGATTCCAGAAATGAAACGCGCCGGACGACAGCCAGAGATCCGCGTTGACCGTCGGGTCGATCGACGAGGATGGCGCGCTGAAGTAAATCGTGTCGTAGTTCGCCTCGCCGAACAGTTTGAGCAGCGCGCCCATGTCGAGGCTCACGATGTCGAGCGTCAGCCCGATCGCGCGAAGCTGCTCCTGCACATTCGCCATCGTGCGCTCGGTCGTCGTGTTGCCTTTGCGGATGATCACCGACAGACGCGCCGTCTTCCCGCCTTCGTCGTCGAGCACGCCGTCGCCGTTGCGATCTTTCAGCCCGATCGACTCGAGCAGCGTCTTCGCGCGCGCGGGATCGTGCGGAGTGTGCGCGATGTCGGGGGCGTACCATTGCGCGTGGCCGCGCGTGATTGGGTTGTAAATCGGCTCGGCCGCGCCGAGAAACGCCGTATCGACGACCTTCTGCCGATCGACGGCCATCGAGATCGCATGCCGCAGCTCTTCGGCCTGTAGCCAAGCGCGGCCCTTGGCCGCCGGCGCGTTCGGCACCAGGTTGAACCACATCGGGGTCGCATCAACAGCCACGCCGGCGTCAACCAGCTGGATCGTGCCGGCGGTTTGCGCTCGCTCGAGCGCGGCGACATCTTCCGGCCGGATGTGTTCAGTTACAAGATCTGTCGTGCCGGATTCGAGCCTCAGCATCTCGGCGTTCTGCTCGGGAACGTAGTCGATCCGGATCGAGTCGAGATACGGCAGCTGCGTCCCCGCCGCGTCCTTGCCCCAGTACCGCGGATTTTTATGCAGGGTCACGTGCTGCCCGGCCGCCCGCTCGCTGATGGTAAACGGCCCGAGCCCGGCAAAATCAGTGAGCGCCGACGTCGTGCCCCACGCCGCAGCAAAGGTGCCGGCATCGAGCGCCGCTTCGAGTTTGTGACGCGGCAGGATTGGGAGAGCATCAAGAATGGAGAGACCCGGGCCGTACGCTGCGGGAAACTTCAGCAGGATGGTCCGATCGTCGAGCGCGCGCACCGTAATCGGCTGATCGCCGATGCGCATGCCGCTCGCGATGGCGCTCGCGACCTTCGGGTCGTACAGCGCGCGGAAGGTAAAGACGACGTCGGCGGCGGTGAAGGGGGTGCCGTCGGAAAACTGCGCGTCGCGCAACTTCATCGTGTACGAAAGCCCGTCGTCGGCGAGCGTCCATTCGGTGGCGAGGGCCGGTTCGATCGCGCCCGTAGGCCGGTTGACGCGAATCAGCGTGGCGTTGGTCATCCGCGAGATCAGCTCAGCGCCAATCTGCGGCACGGCGAGCCGGTTGAAGCTGGATGGCTCGGTGCGTTGCGTGATGACGAGCTGGCCGCCGGACCCGGCGCCAGGCGAGCCGACGCGCGCGAAACGATAGATGCCAAAAATTGCGACGATAACAACGGCTGCAATCAGGACTCTGCGCATGCTTTCTGGCCTCCGAAAAACGGTGTATTATGGTCCGGTTCAGTCACTTAGGGGAATTCGTGTTTCGAACCCCCAAAACCCCCGGGTTGCAGATTTGAATGGCCAGTCACCATTTTGTAAGCACGGTAGAGCAGCAGGTTTTGGCGGTTTCAAGCGGTTCTGAGTTTTTCTGGGGTTTTTAGCTAAATTCCCCGCACGCTTGTCGACGGACTTCTGGGTACGGGCTGGTACAGTACATGCGTTAGTGCAGGTCGCTTGCGGTATCGGGGACAGCGTGTCCCGGTTGCCGAAGGCCGTAACAAACAGATGAGCACATTGAAAGTCCCTTCT
>JBKJHW010000093.1:0-42515 GCA_046598935.1 Vicinamibacterales bacterium
GTCGTAGCGATCGTATCGCCCGTCGTAGCGGCCCGAGTTGCGGTCGTAGTAGTTGTCGTAGCGGCCCGAGTTGTGGTCGTAGTAGTTGTCGTAGCGGCGTTCGAGATCGCGCCGGTCCTGCGGTCCGAGCGCGCTCGACTCACGGTTATCGTTCCGGCCGTCGCGGTTGAGGTCGATATAACGGTCGCGCGGCGCCGGAATCGCCTGGCGCGAGTTGTCCTGCCGCGCGTTGTTGTCGCGATCGTCGTTATTGGCGCGATTGTCCGCGTCATTAGCGCGATTGCCATCGCTCGGCCGGCCGTATTGCTGCATCCGTTCGACCTGTTCGCGCTGGTGCTGCTGCGCCTCGGCGCGGGCGCGCGTGTCGGCTTGGTCACGGTCGCGCGGCTGCTCTTGACGCTCCGACTGTTGCGGCTGCCGCTCGCGCGACTGCTCCTGGCGTTGAGACTGCTGCTGAGGCGGCGGCGCGGATTCACGCTCGCGCGGCTGCGCCTGCGTACGGGATCGACCCTGCTCCGGCGCCGGCGGGTTGGTTGAAGTCGACGTCCCGGATCCGGTCGACGACGACCCGGTCGCCGGCGGCGCCGAACGCGGTCGAGCCTGCCCGGCGCTCGCGACACCAGCGAGCGGTATCAGTGCGAGAGACGTAACAAGAATGAGCGAACGGCGGAAGGGACGCATTGGGTAGACCTCCACTGTGCCCTAGAGCAAGACTCTTGCCAGCCCGACCGACCTAAAAAGAGACCTATTTCTATTTTCGGCCCGTGCTGAGCTTGTCGAAGTTCAGGATCGCGTTCCAGACCATGCCGTAAGCGCCGACTGTCGATCCGCGCCACATCGGATTCGCCGAGAAGATCACGTAATGGCCCTTCTCGCTCGGGATATCGACGACGACGGGCTGGCCGGCGATGTCGGAGCCCCCGGCGAGGAGCCCGGAAACGAGTAGCTGCTGCTGGTTGCTCGTGAAACGCATCGCCACGCGCGGCTGGAACTCGAGTGGCGTCGTGATCGTCGGACCGCCGCGGCCGGCACTCGCCGTCGGGGTGTCGCCCGTCGGCGGCGTCGGCACCGCGCCGAGGTCGGCCGGACGGCCCTGCGGGACGTCCGGATCATCCGGCGTACCGCGGCCCGTCGCACGCGTCGGTCCAGGACCGCCCGCGCGGCCGGCGCCCGGAGCCGCGCCACCGCCACCGCCGCCTGCGCGGCCGCCACCGCCGCCACCGCCGCCCACAGTGAAGGTGGCGCCGTTGTCGGAATAGAGCGCGAGGTTCGTCGGGATGCCGTAGGTCAACGGGCTCGACTCGTCACTCACCTGCCCGCGAAGCAGCGAGCCGACGACGCGCGTGCCGGTGCCCGCCGTCGTCGGCGTCACGCCGCGGATGATGCCGGCCGCGATGAACGTGTTCGCGCTCGAGGTCGCCGCGAGGAACACGCCGCCCTGGTTCACGAAGTTGCGCAAATTGACGAGGCCCTCGAGCTGCATGCCGACGCGCGTGTCGTCAGTCTCTGCGTAGGTGCCGATATTCGGCGTCTCGTCGGACTTCTTCCACGGCTGCGCGTTTTTCCACATCGCCGCGCCGTTGATCGCCTGGATGCCGACGCCGGGACCCGCGAGGATCACGTCGTACTTCGCCCTCAGGTCCGTCGTCTTCCCGATGAACGCCGGGTCGATGTAGTCGTACGGCACTTTGTTCTGGTCGAGCGCGATGCGCCACCAGCCTTCGGTCTGCGTGCTCTGCCAGCTGTGCAGAAGCGCGACCCGGGCCGCGCGGGCCGGATGCATCGCCACCGACGGCGCGTCGATCGCCACAGCCTTGAGTCCGAGCTCTTTCACCGCCGCGTCGAGGGTCGCCTGCGGCACGCCCTTGATCACGAAACTCCCGCGCGCAAATTTCTGCCCGGCCGCGTCAAACGCATCCTCGGCGATCTGGATATCGGCGTCCTTGAGCTTGTACCGCAGCGTGATGAACGCGTTGTCGGCGCTGTAGTTAATCGCGAACGTCGAGCCCGAGCCTGTCGCGCCGGAGGCCTGCGGCATCGCCCGGCCGGTCACCGGCTGCATCGCGACGTCGAGCACTTTCGGATCCAACACGCGGAAGGACTGGAGCCCGAACGACTCGGGGAACGTCCAGCCGGTGTCGTCGTACGGGTTTCTCTGCGGATCGTTCGGCGACCAGTATTGGTAATCGAGCAACGCGTCGGCGATGCGCGAATACGGCTGGTCCATGCGGACGATGTAGGAACCCGCGGGGAATTCACGCGGTTCCGTGATCATCGCAGGCGCTGCGCCGCCCCGGCCTGCACCGCGTCCGCCACCGGCCGCACCCGCTCCCCCGGCACCCGCCGCACCCGCCGCACCCGCGGTGTTAGACCTGCGCACGTTCACCGTGAACGGCGCCGTGGCCCGGGAGACCTCGACACGCTGTTTCTGAAGAATGCGCATCAACTCGGACTGCGAACCCAGGCGCGGATCGTTGGCCGGGAACACATATGCCGCGGGGCCTTCCGTCTTCGCCTTCAGGATCGAGCGCTTGCTCTTCTCGTAGAAGTTGCGCAGGAAGTACGTGCGGTTGTTCGCGACGTAGTTGAGCGAGACCAGCAGTCCGGTGATCTCGTAATTGTTGTTGTTGCGCAGCGACCAGCGCACACGCGCGAGCGGCGGGTTCTGGCGGTACCAGGTGCGCGACGTTTCGTTGGCCGAGAGCGTGCGATCCTGCGTGTCCCCGGTGGCGCCGTTACCGTACGTTTCATACAAACGGCTGATGCCGTTGTGCGTTGCCGCGATGAACATGAGATAGCCGGGCGACCACGTGTCGAACGTGCCGAACGCATACACGCCGGGCATGCCCATCTTCGTCATCTCGTTGACGTTGTTCCACCCGACCATCTGCCATTCGTTCGTCAGGATCGGATCGAGCCAGGCGTTGTACGGGCCGTCGCCGATCGTGTTGTCGTACAGGAACGAACCCGACTCATGCAGGTCGTGCAGGACCTGCGCTTTGTGATCGACGAACGTGTTGAGGACGTTTTCGGTGAGCTTGAGCGTCATGCCCATCGCGTCGCGGTTGTTGTCGTGCGCGACGTACTTGCCCCAGTAAAGCAGCCCGTTCACGACGTCTTCCTTGTGCTTCTTGCGGTACTCGTAGAGGTCGACCATGCGCTCGCGGCCGTCCACTTCAACCACCGGCGTGATGAGCGTGATCACGCGATCGCGGATGTTCTTCACATACGGCGCGTCGTCGACCGCCACGCGGTACGCGAGTTCCATGAGCGCCGACGGGGCACCGGCCTCGGTCGAGTGGATCGCGCCGGTGATGTAGTACACCGGCGCGGCGCGCCGGGCGATTTCATCAGCGATGTCGTCGTTCATCTGAATGGTGCGCGGGTCCGCGAGCTTGGCGAGGTCGAGCTTGTTCGCGTCGAGCTTCGCCATCAGCGCTTCGGACGCCACCGCCACCGCGACCATCTCGCGGCCTTCCTCACTGAGCCCGATGCTGAAGACCTTCACGCGGTTCGGCAACGCCTTCGCCAGCATGCGCAAGTACTCGTTCGCTTCCCTCGAATACGGCAGCCGGCCTTCCGCGCCGGCGACATCGCCGAGCAGATCCTTCGGTGTCGGCACGCCCTTCATCGCCGGCATGTAGTCAACGAGCGGCGACAGGAAGAAAGATTCGGTCGTGTACTTCTTGATGCCGGCCGTATAGGCCTCGTCGATCGGCTGCTTCGGATCGCGTCCGGGCTTCGCCAGCGAGGGCTCAACGGGAGTGAGCTTCGCCGGCGCTTTCGGGGCGGACGATCCCTGCTGTGCAACGAGCGCGATCGGCGCCGCGGCAATCAGCGCAGCGGCCAAAAAACGTTTCTGAACGGAAGACAGTGTCATGCGGCCAACCTCATCGGCGGCCAAAATTCTACACGGACTTATCTGCGGGCCCTACAGCCATCGATGCTCATCACACGCCGGGTCATGCTGTTCGTGCTGTAAGAGGACGGATCATGGTCGGGTGCCCGATTGCCGGTGGGACGCTGAAACGCGATCCTGGCGGCGTCGCGGTCCCATGGGGCGACATCGTTGATCTCGATCGAGGGATTCATCAGCACTTTGTCTTTGGTCGCCCGGAGCACATGCTGATAACCCAAGGCGTGACCCAATTCGTGAAGGCGGACACCGCGGCCGACCGCGCTCTCGCTGAGATCGAAGTCGCGGTCGATGCACAGCATCCCGCCGGTGACAACGTCGTCGGTGCGGAACTGCCACTGCCCGTATCCGGCCGAATTGCGTGCCGCAGCAAGCCCGCTGCAACGCGCGAAGGTAATCGATCCTTCGACAAGCAAGGTGACGGTGCCCGACGAGATCGGCAAAGTCGTGATGCTTGAGAACGTCTGAAACACACTGCCGGTGAGTAACGGGAGGCCGTACGACAAGTCGGCGGTGATCGACGCGAGCTCGGCGGCCGTCAGCGCCTGGCCCGTGACTGTGTAAGTCGGGCCGGCCTGGTTGAACTCGACGACGTTCGAGATGATCCGAAGAGCCGGCACACTCGTCCATCGCTGGAGCCCTTGTGCGCGGAACATCTGATTGAACGCGGTGAGATCGAAGGAGTTTGCGATGAGGCTGACCGACGCCTCGGCGCCGGGAATCTTGAGAAGCGTGCTCCGTGTGACGTAGGACGGGGTCGAGATGTCGATGCCGTAGGTCGAAGACGTGGTCGTCGTCAGCGTGAGCGAGCCCGAGCTGTCGGTCGTGCCGCTCGTCAGACCGCTGCCGGAGACCGACGCGCCGACCACCGCTGCGCCGCTGAGCACGTCGGATGTGCGAAGTTTTGCCGTAACGGTCGCCGAGGGGCCGGTCAGCCCGCCGTTCCCTCCCCCGCTGCTCTTCGAGGCAGCGCACGCCTGCAGGGCCAGAATGGCGGCGAACACGCCAAAAGCGGTCGCCTGTCGGAATGAGAACATGCAATCGTTATTATGGCTGATGCTTCAGCGACGTCTGTGCTCCGCGGGCTTGACAATACTCTGGCTGTCCCAGCTCAATGTGATGATGGCCGCACCGGCCGTCGCCCGGCCGTCGCTCATCGTCCTCAACAAGAGCGATAACGAACTTGTCATCGTCGACCTCACTACGAAAAAGATCACCGGACGCGTGCCCGTCGGGCAGGGGCCGCACGAAGTGGTCACCACTCCCGACGGCGCGACCGCGTTTGTCGCCAACTACGGCGACGGCCCGAATCCTGGCAGCTCGATCTCGGTCGTCGACCTCAACACCCTGAAGGAAGTCCGGCGCGTCGACACGAAGCCGATGTTGCGGCCGCACGGGCTCGCATTCGCGGGCGGCAGGCTCTACTTCACATCGGAGACGAGCCGCGTCGTCGCGAGCTACGACCCGGCCGCCAACGCAATTGATTGGGTCATGGGCACGGGCCAGACCGGGACGCACATGGTGCACGCGACGCCTGACGGCCGCACGCTGTATACGGCCAACATCGGCGGTCACACCGTCTCGATCATCGAGCGCGGAGCGAACCCGGTCCAGGCCAACGTCACGACGATTCCGGTCGGCCGCGGTCCCGAAGGTTTCGACATCACGCCGGACGGCAAGGAAATGTGGGCCGCGCATTCTCAGGATGGCGGCGTGTCCGTGATCGATCTGGCGACCAAGGCGGTCGTCGCGACGATCGACGCCAAGACGGGCCGATCGAACCGTTTGAAGTTCACGATCGACGGCACGAAGGCGCTGATCTCGGACATCACCAACAACGCGGTCGTCGTCATCGACACCAGGACGCGCGCGGTCCTGCAGCGCATCCCCGCCGGCACGACGCCGCTCGGCATCCTGATGGATCCCGACGGCACGCGCGCATTCGTCGCGTTCTCGGTCGACAACACGATCGGGGTCTTGGACCTGAAGACGATGACGTTCGTGGAAAAGATCCCGACGGGCGCCGTGCCCGATGGAATGGCAATCATTAAATAGCACCCGTGCACCCGTGCACCCGAGTTTACGTATGCACGCCCGGCGCTTCGTGGCCGGTGCGATTCACATATTCAATGTAGGAGCCGGGATAGACCAGCGGTTGAGTTTCCATGCCGGTTTCGCCGCCCAGCTCCAGCACGCGGTTGCTGAGTCCACGCAGAAACGCGCGGTCGTGCGAGACGAAGATCATCGTGCCTTCGAAGTTCTTCAGCGAATCGATGAGCATGTCTTTCGTCGCAAGATCGAGATGGTTCGTCGGCTCGTCGAGCACGAGGAAGTTCGGCGGATAGAGCAACATGCGGGCGATGACGAGCCGTGTGCGCTCGCCGCCTGACAGCGAGCGGATCCGCTTGTCGATGTCGTCGCCGGAGAACTGGAACGCCCCTGCGAGGCTGCGCAGCGCGCCGATGGACTCGCCCGGGAAGTCTTTCTGCAGCTGTTCCCAGATCGTGAGATCAGCATCGAGCAGCTGCAGCGACTGCTGCGCGAAGTAACCCATCTTCACGCTCGCGCCGATCTTGACTTCACCGGCGTCCGGCTCGAGCGCGCCGGCGATCATCCGGAGCAGCGTCGACTTGCCCGCGCCGTTCTTGCCCATGACGGACCAGCGCTGCCCGCGCGCGATCGTGAGATCGAATCCGTCGTAGACCTTGCGCGCGCCGTAGCCTTTGCTCAGCCCCTTCAACACGGCGACGTCGTCGCCTGACCGCGGCGGCGGCCGGAATTCGAACTTCACGACGACACGCTTTTTCGGCGGATCGACTTTCTCGATCTTCTCGAGCGCTTTCACGCGGCTCTGCACCTGCGCGGCCTTGGCCGCGTGCGTCTTGAACCGCTCGATGAAGCGCTGCTCCTTCGCGAACATCGCCTGCTGGCGCGCGTGCGCGGCTTCCTGGTTCGTCTCGCGGATCGCGCGCTCGCGTTCGTAGAAGTTGTAGTCGCCCGAGTACGTCGTGATCTCGCCCTCGTCGATCTCGGCAACTTTCGTGACGATACGGTTCAAGAAGTCGCGATCATGGGACGTCATGAGCAGCGACCCGGGGAGCGATTTCAGGAAGTTTTCGAGCCAGACGATCGATTCGATGTCGAGGTGGTTCGTCGGCTCGTCCATCAGCAGAACGTCGGGCCGGCCGAGCAGCACGCGGGCCATCGCCACGCGCATCTTCCAGCCGCCCGAGAGCGCGCCGACGTCGCCATCCATCCGGGCTTCGTCAAAACCGAGGCCGGCGAGGACTTCGCGCGCCTGGCTTTCGAGCGCGTAGCCGCCGAGGTGCTCGTATTCCTCCTGCACTTCGCCGAAGCGCCCGAGGATCGCGTCCATCTCGCCGGCGCGGGCCGGGTCGGACATCGCGTGCTGGAGCTCGTCGAGCTCGTGATGCAGATCGCCGAGCCGTCCGCTGCCGGCGATGGTCTCGTCGATGACCGACCGGCCTTCCATCTCTTCGATGTCCTGCCGGAAATACCCGATCGACATCTTGCGCGGCACGGACACGTCGCCGTCGTCCGGGGTCTCTTCGCCCATGATCATGCGAAAGAGGGTGGTTTTGCCGGAGCCATTCGGCCCGACGAGCCCGCACTTTTCACCCGGGTTCAGCTGAAACGAGGCATCAACGAACAGCAGCTGCTTGCCGTACTGCTTACAGACCTTTGAAAACGCGATCATTCAACCTTTGAGCGTACAGGGGGACGTACCCCTTTTCCACAGGTTTTCAACAGGGAGGGGACAGGACTCGCTTAGCGCCGCGTGTTTGCGAACACCGCGTCGATGACCCGCATGTTCGCGAGCGAGTCCTCGAGCGCATACGGTGCCGGCTTGCCGCCGAGGATCGCGGCCGACAGTTCGTCGCCCTGGATCGTGTATTGATTCGCGGCCCTGGCCTCAATCCACTCGCCGCTCGAGCCATCAAGCGCCTTGCCGTCGTCGATTCTCATCCGGCCGCGCTGGTCCGGGGCGAGGTTGAAGGGAATCTCGATTTCGAGGCGCGCGTCTGTCCCGAGGAATGTCACGCGCTGACACGGCGACAGCTGGGTGCTGCAGACGGCGGTCGCGTGGCCATTGGGAAACTCGAGCAGCATTGATCCGAGCGTGTCGACCCCCGATACCGGGTCGCGTTCGATCGCGCCCGAGACGCGCGACGGCTCCGTGCCGAACGCCCATCTCGCGCTGTTAATCAGGTAGCAGCCGATGTCGTAGACGCCGCCGCCGCCCCAGGCCTTGATGTTGCGAATGTTCGACGGGTCCGCGTTGAAGTAGCTGAACACGCCGACCACCGCGCGCAATGTGCCGATGCGGCCCTCGCCGATCAGCGACATCGCCCTGCGCCATTGCGGCTGGCCGCGATACATGAACGCTTCCTGGATCGCGACGCCGGTCTCGTCGCGCACGCCGATGAGTTTCTCGACATCGCGGGCTTTGAGCGCGATGGGTTTCTCGCACAGCACGTGTTTGCCGGCGCGCGCCGCGCGAACGGCCCATGCGAGATGGAGATGGTTCGGCAGCGGGATGTAGACCGCGTCGATCTGTTCGTCGTTGATCAGCGCCTCGTAACTGCCGAATGCGCGCGGGATCCCAAGGGCGTGGGCTGCGCGTTCGGCCGCGTCGATGTTTCTCGATGCGATCGCAGTGATCCGCGCGTGTTTGCAGCGCTGCATCCCGGGGATGACTTTTTCCGTCGCGATCTTCGCGACGCCGAGCACGCCCCATCGGACCCGCTTCGCTTTCGGTCTGGTCACCACCGTGAATGCACAAGCACGCGAATGCGCGCATCGTAGACCCGGCGCACCGCTGCCATCGCGGCGTCATCGAGCGGCGGGAGCGAGCCGGCCGCCGCATTCGACTGCGCCTGCGCGACGGTCCGCGCGCCGGGGATCGCGCACGTCACGGCGTCGTGCATCAGAATCCAGCGCAGCGCGAACTGCGCGAGCGTCCAGCCCGCCGGCACGAAGCGGCGAAGCTCCTCAACGGCGTCGAGAGCGGCGTCGTAAGGCACGCCCGAGAACGTCTCGCCCATGTCGAACATCTCGCCGTAACGATTGAACTGGCGATGATCGTCAGCGGCGAATACCGAGCTCTGTGACAGCTTCCCCGTCAGCAGTCCGCTGGCGAGCGGCACGCGCGCGAGAATACCGACGTTCGCGGCCTCGGCTGCTTTGAAGAACTCGCCGGCTGGCTTGAGCCGGAACGCATTGAAGATGATCTGCACCGACTGCACATTTGGATGGCGGATCGCGCGCATCGCTTCGTCGACGGTTTCGACGCTGACGCCGTAATGGCGAATCTTCCCCGCCGAGACGAAATCATCCAGGATGCCGAACACGTCGGCGCGATCGTAAACGGCGGGATGCGGGCAGTGGAGCTGCAGGAGATCGAGCGCGTCCATGTCGAGCCGCGACAGGCTGCCGTCGACCCACGAAGTGAGATTCGCGCGCGAATAACCCTCGGGCGTCTGGGCCGGCAGACGGCGGCCGGCTTTCGTCGCGACCCAGATGGTGTCGCGCGGTCGCCGCTTTTTCAGCCGCGCGATCAGCCGCTCGCTGCGCCCGTCGCCGTAGACATCTGCGGTGTCGATGAAGTTAACGCCGGCATCCACGCCCGCTTCGAGCGCGCGCATCGATTCCTCATCGTCGACCGCGCCCCAGAATCCGCCGATCGCCCACGCGCCGAAACTCACGGCCGAGACCCGCATGTCCGTCCCGCCAAGCTGCCGGTATTCCAACTACGCCCCGCTTTCTGCTTTTTCTGTTCGCGTCACCAGGATCACGGAAACGACCAGCAGCACCTTCGCGGCCGTCGCGAACACGGCCGTGGCCGGCCCTAGATTGCCGCCGAAGATCGGAAAGGCTGTGATCGTTTGCTCAAACCACGGACGCCCGAGTTGATACAGGTTTGTCGGAAAGCCGTATACCGGCCCTTCGAAGAGCAACCACCCGAACAGAATGCCGATCGGCATCCACAGCCGCCCCGTATTGGCGAACGCGAGCGTTGCCGCCAACGTCAGCGCCGCGAATCCGACTGCGGAATTGATATTCGTGCCCGGCACCTGAAGGTGCAGCAGCACCGAGATTGCCGTCGCGATGACAGCAGCCACCCAGCCCCGGCCGACGAGCGCGAAGGCCAGCGTCCCGAGCGCCAGGCACGACAGCACCACGATCGACACGGCCACGGGCAACGCAGTGGTCAGCGAATTCGAAATCGCCGTCGCCGTGATCTGGATGCCGCCGATCCGCGATTGGCCCGTCACGATCGAAAGCACGAAAAGAATCGTCGCGGCCGCGGCAGCCAGCGTGAGGCCGATGGCCATCTGGCGCAGTCCTTCATTACGCGGTTGAAATCGCGAGGGCGCGGCCGCGAACAGCAGCCGCTGATGGCGCAGAAGCGAAGCGGCGAGCCACAGCTGGCCCAGTATTCCGGCGAAGCCGAACACCGGCCCCAGTGCCCCGCCGGTGATCAGTTCGTCGCCAATCAGCCGCGACGTGAACACTCCCTGCCCGAGACTGCCGAACGGCATGCCCATGACGGACACAGTCACGATGTGCAACCCGATGAAGAACGCGGTCGGCAGCCAGACGTCCTTCGCCCGGACGACGGGCAACGTGAGCACCAGGCCGAACAGGAACATCGCGCCAAGTTGCGTGAAGCTGAGATCGCCGATCCCCAGAATCCGCGGCACCAAGATCGCTCCGAGCGCGGCTGACGAGCACAGCGCGAGCCACGGCTGCAGAAACGGAATCCGTTGCACCGCCGGCGTGACGAACCACCAGATCATCAGCCACGGCACCATGTCTTTCGCAACGCGGGGCACGGCTTGCAGCAGCATGACGCGAGCGTCGTATGAGCTCGCGGAGACGTCCAGAACGCCCGTGATGAAGAGGAAGCCCGTGAGAAGAACGCCGTAGACGACGCCGATCAGGAACCCGAGAACCGGGGGCGTGCCCCTCTTCGACAATGCGGTCCTCGCAGGACCGGCGACGGCTGGCTCGACGGGTAAGGCGTTCATCGTGGGTTCGGAATCGTCGCGCGGGCGACGGCCGCCGAGACAATACATTGCCACGCCATGAACGCGAACACATAGACGCGTTCGATCAATCCGAGGTAACTCGCAAGCACGGGGTGGGGCGGCGACTGCCGAAGCGCAAACAGCGCGCCGGCGAAAACCGCCAGGCACAGCCAGCCGGTCGCAAGGCTGAGCGCTCGCGTGCCCCGCCAGTTTCGCGGCAGCGCACGCGCCGCCGAGAGGCACGCCACCGGAATCCACGCGAAGACAAACCCGAACGCAAATATCAGATGCAGACGGCCGCGCCAGGTCATCGAATTCCAGCTGCCGGATTCCGCGTCAACCTGGCTCAACCCAAGACAACCCGTGCCGATGGCGACGAGCGCAGTGACGAGCACCGCCGAGGAGAAACTGGCCCCGAGCTTCTTCGCGATCGGGCTCCACACACACGTCACGACCGCCAGCCCGTAGAGGCCGACGATCCGTGTGCCGCTCCAGCCCGTGCCGAGCTCCGAGATTGTCTGCCGGACCGGGTCATAGCCGGCGGTCGTCATGCCGGACAACAGCAAGACAACCATGGCGATCAACGGCGCGGCAATTCCTGCGTAGGCTCTCGCCATGCGACAGCCTATTTTAGCGACCTCCACGCGCCGTCGGCACCGACGAGTTCCCGAAGGACAGCGATCTGCATCCGGGTAGAGACCTGTCCCCCAACCTGTTGAAACCTGTGGAAAAGGGGTACGTCCCTCTGGCCGTAGCCATAGCGAAATGGCTGTGACACAGTAGCGATCTTCAGGAGTGACCATGACAATCCGCCGCAGGGCCCAGGCTCTGTTTCTGCTCTCGTTCCTCGTTGTCTTCTCTACTTTCATCGCGGGCTCTCCCGCTGCCTTCCCGGCGGCCCAGCAGGGCCCGCTCACAACGAAGATCCCGACGGATCCGCAAATCATGATCGGCACGCTGCCGAACGGCCTGCGCTACTACATCCGCAAGAACGCGAAGCCCGAGCAGCGCGCAGAGCTCCGGCTCGTTGTCAACACCGGCTCGGTGCTCGAAGAAAACGACCAGCGCGGTCTCGCGCACTTTGTCGAGCACATGGCGTTCAACGGCACGAAGCACTTTCCGAAACAGGAGCTGGTGAAGTTCCTCGAGTCGATCGGCATGCGCTTCGGTGCCGACGTCAACGCCAGCACAAGCTTCGACGAAACGATCTACATGCTCCAGGTGCCGACCGACAAGCCGGAGCTGCTCGACAAGTCGATGCTCATCCTCGAAGACTGGGCGCACAACGTCTCGTTCGACCCGGCCGAGATCGACAAAGAGCGCGGCGTCGTGCTCGAAGAATGGCGCCTTGGCCGCGGCGCGCAGGCGCGGATGCAGGACAAGCAGTTCCCAGTTCTTCTCAAGGGCTCGCGATACGCCGAACGCATGCCGATCGGCGATCCGGAAATCCTGCAGTACGCAAAGCACGAACGCCTGACCGCTTTTTATAAGGATTGGTACCGCCCCGACCTCATGGCCGTCGTCGCCGTCGGCGACTTCGATCCGGCGGCCATTGAACAACTCGTCAAGTCGCACTTCTCCGGCCTGACGTCGCCGAAATCGCCGAAGCCGCGCACCGTGTTCCCGGTGCCCGCCCAGCCGGGCACGGCGTTTGCCATTGCGACCGACAAGGAAATGCCGAGCACGACCGTCGAGGTCTACGCGAAATTTCCGAATGAGGACCAGACGACAATTGGCGGCTACCGGAAGCAGATCCTGAACAATCTCTTCGGCGGACTCCTCACGGCGCGCCTCGGCGAGCTCGCGCAGAAGCCGGATGCGCCGTTTCTCGCCGCGGGCACGGGCCGCGGCTCTTTTGTGCGCACGGCGGAAGCGACGTCCATCTCAGCGCTCGTCAAAGAGGACGGCGTCGCCAAGGGCCTCGAGGCGCTCTTCGCCGAGACGGCGCGCGTCGCGCAGTTCGGTTTCACCGCCACCGAGCTCGAACGGCAGAAACAGAACACGTTGCGCAGCCTGGAGCGCGCCGTCGCCGAGAAGGACAAGCAGAACTCGGGCGCGCTCGCTGATGAGTTCGTGCGCAACTTCACCACGAACGAGCCGATCCCGGGCATCGTGTACGAGCAGGGTCTGTCTCAGCGATTCCTCCCGGAGATCACGCTTGGCGAGCTGAACGCGCTCGCGAAAACGTGGATTCCCGACACGAACCGCGTCGTCCTCGTCAGCGGGCCGGACAAGGCCGGCCTGACGCTGCCGACCGAAGCGGAGATGCGGCGCGCAATGGAAAGCGCCGCGGCGAAGCCGCTCACCGCATTCGTCGACTCGGTTGGGACCGCGCCGTTCTTTGACGCCACGCCGGCACCCGGATCGATCACGAGAACCACGACCAACGCGTCCGTCGGCATCACGGAATGGACGCTGTCGAATGGCGCCCGCGTCGTGCTGAAGCCCACGGATTTCAAACAGGACGAGATCCTGTTCCGCGCGCAGAGCCCCGGCGGCACGTCGCTCGTCGGCGACGCCGACTTCGTCTCGGCCAGCACGGCGTCGCAGCTGATCGCTGCCGGTGGCCTCGGGAAGCTCAGCCAGATCGAACTTCGCAAGGCCCTGACCGGCAAGATTGCCTCAGCCACGCCGGTCATCGGCGAGTTGAGCGAGGGCCTCTCCGGCGCGGCATCGCCGAAGGATCTCGAAACGCTGTTTCAGATTATCTACCTGCGCTTCACGGCGCCGCGGCCCGACCCGGTGCTCTTCAACACCATGGTCACGCAGTCGAAGGCGATGCTCGCGAATCAGGAAGCCGATCCGGATTACGCGTACTTCACGACGCTTCAGTCGATTCTCACGCAGGATCACGCCCGCTCGAAGCCGATGTCGGTTGCGATGCTCGACCAGATGAATCTGGAAAAGTCGCTCGCGTTCTACAAAGACCGGTTCGCGGACGCCGGCGACTTCACCTTCTTTTTTGTCGGCAGCCTCGATCCGGCCGTCATGAAGCCGTTGGTCGAAAAATACATTGCGTCGCTGCCGTCGACCAATCGCAAGGAGACCTGGAAGGATGTCGGCCGCAGCACGCCGGCGGGCGTCGTCGAGCGCGAAGTCAAGAGAGGCCTCGAGCCGAAGAGCCAGACGTCGCTCGTGTTCAGCGGCCCAGCCGAATACACCCAAACGCAGCGCGTCGCGATGCGGGCGCTCGGATTCGTTCTGCAGAACCGGTTGCGCGAACGGCTCCGTGAAGATCTCGGCGGCACGTACAGCGTGAGCGCGTCCGGCGGCCTTACGCGGGATCCTCGGCAGACATTCTCGTTCGAAATCGATTTCGGATCGGATCCGAAGCGCGCCGCGGCACTCGCGAAGACGGTGTTCGAGGAGATCGAGAAACTCAAGACTGGTGGACCGACCGAGAAGGAACTGAGCGACGCGCGCGAAACGCTCCTCCGGGAATTCGACCAGACGACGAAGACCAACGCCTACTGGGCGGCGCAGATCGCGGGCAGGTATGAAATGGGCGAAGACCCGGCCAACCTGTTGGCCGTGCCGGACTTCTACCGGAAGATCGACGCCGCGCTCGTGCAAAACGCGGCGAAGACCTACCTCGACTTGAAGCGCTATGTGAAGGTGACGCTGGTTCCGGAGAAGTAACCCCTCAGCAGAAACGCAAAGGGACTACTTCTTCGCGAATGAAAACCGCAGGCCGCCGCCGGACTGGAGGCCGCCGAGCAGTTTCGACTCGACGCCGGCGATGTTCGCCATCGCTCCGCTGTAGCGGATGAACACGCCGAGCGAAAGTTTGTCATTCAGCCGGTACGCGAGGTCGGCTCCACCGGTGCCACCGATGAAGCTCTTGCTCACGGACCCCGCCGTGATCGCGACCGTGGGCTGGGTAATAGATGCCCCTTCGGCGGCGGTGAAGCTGCCGATCGTATCGTGCTTGACCAGCACGACTGACGGCCCGCCGTAGAGCCGCACCGTCACTTTGGCCGAGCGTTGCGGCGTGTAAACGGCGAGCAGGCTCGCCCACGTCTCGGTGTGCGACAGCCCCGTAGACGTCGCCGTGATCGTCCTCGGCGAATCCGCGAAGAGCGGATGTGGAATCGCCCCGGCGATCGCGCTGCCGCTCTTGAGCGTGCGGAAATTGACGTCAACGCCGGCGCCGAAACGACCCCGAACGGGTACCGCCGCCATCACGTCGAAGATGATCCCGCCGCTCACATCGCGCCGTTCGGCAACCAGCGCCGTCTGCCCGTACACCGGCGATTCGGCCTGGGTCGTGACGAGGTTCGTGTTCATCAGCGCGCCCGCGCTGATGCCGAGAAACAACCGTTCGGTGTTGGCCGCCGCGGCCTGCGGCGCCGACTGAGCGAAGGCCGTGCCGGTGAGTACGAACGCGGCCACGGCCGCGGCAGAAATCATGCGAGACATTGACACCTCAATATCGCCCGGTTACGGGCGCGGACGCGAGCTGATCCAGACGTTCTTGTAGATGGCGCCGGGCGTGGTGCCCGACTCGGCAAATGCCTGCCCGATCGGCGCGCCGAGATACGCGCGCCACGGGCTCGGGTTGTAGGTACCGTTCGGCGCGTTGACCGCCCGGTCATAGATGATGCTGCCATTCACGCCGCCGGCCCGGACGACGACGCGCACTGCACTGCCCCACGTCAGCTTCCAGAAGTAAACGGTGCTCGGATCGAGCGAAAACACGGACGCGAATCGCGCGGCAGTGTCCGGCTCGTAGCGCACGAACAAATCCGTGGCTGAACCGTAGAGCGCGCGGAACTGGATCGAGTTGGGCGGCGAGCCCGCCGTGCCGCGATACTGCACGTCGATGCGGAACGGATCCGTGATGAAGTCGGAATTGTTGCTCGACATCGCGAAGACCTTCGACTTGTCGCCGCTGTTGTTGCCGCGGAGGCCCGAGATCTCCACCGAGAACTCGCCGGCCGTGACCGAACCGGGGATCTGATATCGCACGTAGCTCGACTCGTTATCGAGGCGCAGGCCCTGCGAGCCCAGGAACGTCGTCGTGCCGAAACGCTCGCCGACCGTCTGGCCGTTGGTCAGCAGGTCACGGACTTCGCCGTTGAGAATGTAGCCACCGGCCGACGACGTAAAGCGGGATGTGCTCGAGGAGGACCACGGCCCAACGCGCCCTTCGAGCGTCGCCCGAGCGCGCCACGTGTAGAGTCGCGTCGCTTCAAGCACGGTGGATATCGTGTAGCTCGTGCTCGTGACAGCCGGCGACAGCTCCACGCGCGCGCCCGCTTCGGTCAGCACTTCAAACTGGTAAGAAAGCGTTGTCCCGGCGGGCGCCGCGATTGCGGCGACCGTCAGCGTCGGCGTGCCGGAGACCTGCGTGCTGTTGAGCGGCGACACCACTGTGGGCGCCCCGACGTTCAGCGAGACGCCGTCAGTGGCCGCCGCGAGCGTCGGTGCCGGCGGCGCGGTCGGCGCGGCCGAGCGGGCGCACGCGCCAGCCACAGTCAGCCCGGAAGCGATGAAAAGGAACAGTGCAAGGCGTATCGGAGAATTCATACGCCCCAGAGCATATCAAACGCGACTTGCAATGCTCACTGTGGCCGCGGCCGGGAGCTGATCCATACGTTTTTATAGATGGCGCCGGGCACTGACGCCGATTCCGCCCCGCTGCGACCTGTCGGAGCACCGAGGAAGGCGTACCACGGGTTGGGATTGTAGGTCCCGTCCTCCGCCCGTACACCAACGCTGTAGATCAGCGAGCCGTTAATGCCGCCGGCCCGGACCTGGACGCGAACCTCATCTCCCCAGGTGAACTTCCAGTAGTACACGGTGCTCGGGTCGAGCAAATGGACGGAGTTGAGGCGCGTCGTGGTGTCCGGCTCGTACCGAACGTCCAGATCATCCGCTGATCCGTAGAGGCAACGAAACGTGATGGCGTTCGGCGGAAATCCCGTATTCCCGCGGTACTGAATGTCCACGCGGAACGGGTCGACGATGAAGTCCGCGGCGCCGCTCGACATGGATATGACCTTGAGCTTGTCGCCGTTGTTGTTCGGCCGCAGGCCGGAGACCTCGACCGAGAACTCCCCGGCCCTCACGCTTCCCGGGATCAGGTAGCGGACGTAGCTTTGGGTATTGTCCACGCGAATGCCTTGCGCGACAAAGGTCGTCTGGCCGACCCGCTCGCCGACGGTTCGGCCGGTGTACAACGGATCGTAAACCTCGCCGGTTCTGAGATAACCACCGGGCGGTGAGGCAAACGTTGCGGTCGACGACCATGGTCCCACCAGTCCCTGAGACTCGGCGCGAACGCGCCAGGTGTAGTTCCGGTCAAAGTCCAGCGTCGACGTGACCTGGTGCGCCGGCGCGCTGACCAACGGCGACAGTTCGACCCGGGTCCCCGCGTCGTTGAACAACTCAAACCGGTACAGCAGCGTCGCCGTTCCACCGCCGGTGGACGCCGATGCGGTGAGCACCGGAGACGACGTGACTTGCGCCCTGTTGATTGGCGACGCCGGCGTGGGCGCCGTCACATTCAACGTGGACCCGTCAGGGCCAACGAATGGAACGTTCGCCGGCGGCGGAGCCGTGGGAGCCGAGCTCTTCATACAGGCCACGGCCACCCCAACGCCACCCACGATCAGAAGAATTAAGACTCGTCTGGATAGCTGCACTCTGACTCCCGCAAACCTTCACCCTACAGGTTCGCGGGAGATTTCACTGTGCACTAGAGCTCGCGCGCGTTGACCAGATGTAAAGCCGGTTCAGGCCGACTTGCACAAATCCGTTGCTCGTCGGCTCAACGCCAACACCGCCGGCCGATGGATTCCTGAACTGCGACACTTCCGAGAGCCCCTGCTCGTCAACCTTGAACGCCGCAACGCGAACCGGCGTCGGCTCGTCGGCCCACGTGGCCACAAGCAGGTTGGCCCCCGCATCGAACGCGATCGAGGGCGTTGATGGCAACGCGGCGCGGCCCACAACCTTCCCGGTCGTCGCGTTGATGGCGACGATGTTCTGATAGTAGGACACGAAGATGAACCGGCCGGACGGGTCCGCCTCGACGTGCGCCGGGGTGGTGATCTTCTCGGACGTCTTGAAGGGCGCAAGCGCGTGCGTCTTCGCGTCGATGACAAAGAGTCCGGGCGTCTTTGCCTGCATCAGGAACACGCGGCCGGGGATCGCTTCGAGCCCGCCGCCTTCCCAACCCGGCAGATCGACAACCGCGCCAACTTCGCCCGTGGCAGCGTCGAACACATTCACGTACGGCGCGCGCGTCGTGACGTAGATCTCGCGGCGCGTTGGCTCGTACGCCATGTCCGACGCGCGCATTTTGGCGATGATCTTCGGCTCGCCAAGAGCATCCACGCTGACGTAACCGATGCCGCTGTCGACGCTCGTGAAAAACACGCGGCCAAGCTCGGGCGCAAACTCGATATGAGTGATGTCCATCTTGAACATCGGGCCCTTCCAGATCGGCTTGGCGTCGCCGACGTTGACCCAGAAGAGACCGCGATCGGATCCCGCATACAGGCGGTTCGCTTTGGCGTCGAATGCCAGGGATCGAAGCGCCATGCCGTCCACCCTGGCGTCAATCGACGACACCTGCGAATAGACCGGGGCGGCGGCTTGCGAGCCCACGAGAGTTGCGAATGTCGCACAGAAAACAACGGCGGATGCAATGACGCGGGTCATGGAACGCTCCAATCGGCGGCTGGCTGAGCCGGACTATAGCAAGGACTGTTCCATGGGCCGGTGTCCTGTCCCTGTCCTATGATGGATCGTGACCATTCGCACGTTCCGCGCAGGGTCCTCAGTTGAGGACTCCTGCCGCGCCTGCAAGACAGATCGCATCCATACCGTTATCGCCGCCGACGCCGAGGGTAACCCTATCCGTGTCCAATGCGGCTTCTGCCGCAGCGAGCACAACTACCGAGGTGGCCCGCGGCTCGAGAACGAACCGGCCCCGGCCGCGCGCGAACGAGAGCGCCTCACCGGCACAACCGGATCGTCGTATGTCGTGAAAGAAACCGTCGTCAGCGAACGGGAGCGAACCGCGCCGCCCGTAATGGTGGGAGAAGGCATGAGCGCAGAGTCAAACGTCGACCTCGAGTTGCTGCTTCGGCGCATCATCCGCGAAGAGACCGGCATTACGCCGGTGACGCCGGCCACAAAATGGCGCGGCGGCACGCTCGTATTGAAGCCAGGCGACGACTCGCTGGCCGACAAGTCGTGGCCGATCGAGACGTTCTTCCACAAAGTCGTGATGCTGCGCAACAGGCTCCGCACACTTGAGCAGCAGGTCAACGCGTCGGATCTCCCGGACGACGTGAAGGTGAAGCTGCAGGGTTACGTGAGCGGTTGTTACGGCTCACTCACCAGCTTCAACGTGCTCTTCGCCGACGAGGCCGATCAGTTCAAGGGCGCCGGCGACTAACCGCGTCGAAGGCCTGCCCTTGGCGTGTCGACGGGGTTAAACTGGTGAGATGACCAAGACCGCGAGCGACTCCCCAATCACCTTCGCCTCGCTCGATCTGTCCGCGCCGCTGGTCGCCGCGGTCACCGCGCTCGGCTACGAAGAGCCGACGCCGATTCAGCGCGAGGCCATCCCGGTCCTCCTGTCAGGCAAAGATCTGGTCGGCCAGGCCGGTACCGGCACCGGCAAGACCGCCGCATTCGCGCTGCCGCTGCTCGACCGGCTCATGGCCGAAAAAGGCAAAGCCAAGGCCGGCAAGGAAACGCCGCGCTTCCCGCCGGTGCGCGCGCTGGTGCTCGTGCCGACGCGCGAGCTCGCGATGCAGGTCGCCGAAGCGATTCACAAATACGCCAAGGGCACCGATCTCACGGTGGTCCCCTGTTACGGCGGCGCGCCGATGGATCAGCAGATCCGCGCCCTCATGCGCGGCGCCAGCGTCGTCGTCGCCACACCCGGCCGCGCGATCGATCACCTGAAACGCAAGACGCTCGATCTCTCGCAGCTCTCGATCCTCGTGCTCGACGAGGCCGACGAAATGCTCGACATGGGATTCGAAGAGGATCTCCAGGCGATCATCGGCGCCACGCCCGAAACGCGGCAGACGGCGCTGTTTGCCGCGACGATGGCGCCGCGCATTGCGGCGATCGCGAATAAGCATCTTCGCCAGCCGGCGCGCGTGACGATCGCGCGCGAGAAGCGCGCCGCGGGCAAGATGCCGCAGATTCGCCAGGTCGCCTACGTGGTGGCGCGCGCGCAGAAGATCGAAGCGTTCGGCCGCGTGCTCGAGTTCGAGAACCCGAAGTCCGCCATCGTGTTCTGCCGGACACGCGTCGAGGTCGATGAGCTGACCGACACGCTCAAGTCGCACGGCTACAGCGCGCAGGCGATACACGGCGGCATGGAACAGCGTCAGCGCGACAAGGTCATGACCATGTTCCGCGGCGGGAAGACCGACATGCTGATTGCGACCGACGTGGCCGCGCGCGGCCTCGACATCGATCACGTGTCCCACGTCATCAATTACGATCCGCCGAACGCGCCCGAGGTCTACGTGCACCGCATCGGCCGGACCGGCCGCGCGGGACGCGAGGGCGTGGCGATCACGTTTGCGGATCACCGCGAACGCAGATTCCTGAAAAACATCGAGAACCTGACCAAGCAGCCGATTGAAATGCTGCAGCTGCCGTCGGCATCGGACCTGCGCGCGCGCCGGCTCGAAACGACCCGCGCGGCGGTCAAGGAACGGATCGAGGCCGGCGATCTCGAGGAAGAGAAGAAGTTCATCGCGTCGCTCACGCATGATTTCGATATCGCGGAGATCGCGGCCGCGGCAATCGCACTGGCGTTTTCGTCCGACGAGGGCGAGGAGATCGAAGAAACCCCGGTCGAGCCGGCCTCGTCATACGGATCGGCGAAGTCGTACGGATCGAAAAAGCCGTACGACAAAAAGACATACGAAAGGAAGCCGTACGACAAGTCGTACGAGCCCAAGCCGCACGCCGCCAAGCCCTACAAAGGCAAAGCGCCGCGCGCGGAGTCGCACGGCGACGAGTCGGCGCACGACGGCGTGGATCTGTCGAAGACCGCCGTGTTGAAAATCGGCGTCGGCAAGCGCGCGGGCGTGCGGCCCGGGGATCTCGTCGGCGCGATTGCCGGCGAGGCCGGCATCCCGTCTCGGCTCATCGGCGCGATCAAAGTCGAGCACGACCACTCAATGGTGCAGGTGCCTTCAGAACTGTTCGACCAGATTGCCGCAGCCCTCAAGAAGACCACCATCCGCGGCAAGCGGGTCGACGTCACGAGAGAATAAGTTCCTACGAGTCCAGAGCGTTCGTACAGATTTCGAGGGTTCGTACGAACCCTGAGTGTTCGTACGAACACCCAAGATCCGTACGAACCCCGAGGATTCGTACGAACTCGTTACTGTCGGCTTCCGCCCCCGCGCGCGCCTGCCGGCTTCGGCGCTTCGGCCGGCGCCGGGTGCTTCACGTATTTGTCGAGCCACGCGCCCCACCGCGCCCAGTTGTCGAGCAGCGTCTCGCGCGCGATCTGGCCGTGGTCTTCAAACGGGTACATGTAAAGCGCCGCGGTCTTGCCCAGGCCCTGCAGCGCATGGAGCAAGCGGACCGAGTTGTCGGGATCGGTGCCGACGTTCTGGTCGTGCAGGTTGTGATACATCAGCAGCGCGCCCGTCAGGTTGTTCGCGTACAGGAACGGCGACATGCCGAGGTACACCTGCGGCGCATCCCACAGAAGCCGGCGCTCGCTCTGGAAGCCCATCGGCGTGAACGTCCGGTTGTAGTTGCCGTCACCGGCGATGCCGGCCTTGAAGAACGGCGTGTGCACCATCGCGTTCACCGTCGAGAAGGCGCCGTAGCTGTGACCGCCGATCGCGAGGCGGTCCTTGTCGACGAGACCTCGGCGATCGAGTTCCTGGATGACCGTGAACAGGTTGTTGCGCAGATCGTTCACGTAGTTGTTGTTCATCGTGCCCGCGGCGCCGACGATCGGGGAATCGGGCTCAACAACCGCGTAGCCCAGACGCGTGAAGTACACCGCTGACCGCGCGTTGAAGTCGCGGAACGCGTTCTTGTTGAACGTCCGGTCGGGCGTGTCGTACTGCTCCTGGCTCGTGAACTCCCTCGGGTAGAACCAGAAGATCGCCGGCAGCCTCGCGCCGGGCTTCGTGCCGGGCGGAAGCGTGACGTTCACTTTGAACTTGAATCCATCGGGACGCGTAACGAAGAAACGGTCGCGCACCGCGGCCGTGAGATCCTCTGCCGGATCCACATTCCTCGTCAGCTGTTTGCGTGTCGCGCCGTCCACAAAGAAACTCTGCGCGACGACGGTAGGCGATTCCCTGGCGACGATGAATTTCTTGCCGTCCGGATCGATGATCGCGACGACGGATTCGAAGACGCCGTCGTTGCTGGCTTCGAAGATGCGCGTCTTCGTGCCCGTCTTGATCTCGAGCCGGTCGATGAACGGCTTCGGTCCGACCAGACTCGGATCTTTGTCATAGACCGCGCCTTCGTAGAACACCGCGGCTTTATCCCCGGAGACCAGCACCGTGCCATCGCCGCCACCACCGCCACCGCGTCCGCCGAGGCCCGCCCGTCCGCCGCCACCGCCGCCTCGAACCGAGGCGATCGTGCCCGGGTTCGCCGTGACGTCATCCGTGCGGAAGCGCGTGAGCGTGTACTTCTCCGCCGTGTTCGCGAGGTTCACTGCGTAGTCGATCGAGTTCTGGCCTTCCGTTTCGCGCCAGACGATCATCGACATGTCCGGCGTGTAGCGCACGCCGTTCATGCGCGTCGGGTTTTCATAGAGAACTTTGGCGGTGCCGTCCGCAAACGGCGGCGCCCACTGGTAAAGCCGATCCTTGCGCTGCGGCGCGTTCGCGCCCGTCGCGCCGGCTTCGCCGCCGGCGCGGCCCGTGCCGCCGCCAACGCGGCCCGTGCCCGCTGCGCCGGCCGGAGCCGGCTCCTGTTCGAGATACGTCAAGCCTGCGCCGTCGAGGCGCCACGCGACTTCGCGCTTCCCTGTCTGGTTCGCGCCGCCGCGGCCGCCGACCTGATCGGCCGGGTCTGCCGCGGGATCGGCCGCCGTTGGCGCCGTGCCGAGATTGATCTTGCGCTCGCTGATCTGCGCGACCGTCTTGCCGGTGCGATCCCACACTTCTTCAATCGCGCCGAAGCTTCCGGTCGGCACCAGGTACGAGAACGGCCGCGTCATTCGCGTGACGCGAACGTACTGCCCATCCAGCGACGGATTCACGCCCGTGATCATCGTCGGCGCGCCGATCTTTGTCGCGGCGCCGGTCGTGGTATCGACTGAAACCAACTGGCCCGTCGCGTGCCATTCGAGCAGGTCGAACTCGTACGGCGTGTTCATCAGGCTCATGTACGTGCGGTTCTGTTCCTTCTGACCGGAGAGTACTTTCACGCGCGGTCCGACCGGAGCAATCGGCTGCACCGGGCGAGCTGCGCGGGCGTCCGGGGCCATCACGGTGAAGAGCTGCTTGCCGTCGTTGGAGAAGCTGTACGAGGACACGGAAGTCGCGAGCACTGGCGTTTTGGTCACCTGGCGAGACTGGAGCGTGGTCGCGTCGGCCATCCAGATCGTCGTGCCGGTATCGGTGTGCACAAAGAACGCGATGCCTTTGCCGTCGGGCGACCACTGCGCGCCGGAGACGCGCGTGCCGGCCGCGAGCGGAATCGTACGCCGCGTGCCGTCAGTGGTCGAAATCAGTTCAAATCCGACGCCGTTGTTGATCGTGAGCGTGCGCACGCGGTTTGCTTTGAAGTCGATGAACACGCCGCCGAGCTCGTCGAACGGCTTCGAGAACGTCTTCATCGCGACCGGGCCGTCCCCGATCTGGAAGAGCGACCACTTCTTGTCGGGGCTGAGGTTGCTGATGGAGGTGTTGAGGTAGCGCTTGGTAAGGACCGCGTCAGCGATTTCTTTCGGGGGCTGGACGTAGCCTTCCTGTTTGATGATGGCGTCCTGCCAGCCGGGCCCGGAAAACGGCATTTCCTTCGAGACGACATCGGGCACGTGCGCGGCGGGCGCCATGGCGATCGGAGCGACTGTCTTGCCCGCGCCGGGCTTCGCCTGCTGGGCCGACTGCGCAACGATCGTGAACGGCGCCAGCGCAACCACCGCCAGCAGCACGTAGAAATTACCGAATCGTTTCAAACTTTTCATGGCTCTCTCCATCTAGAATTCACGGCATGCGACGCCTTGTACTGCCCGTTGCGGCCCTGATCGTAACCGCCCTACACGCTCAAACGCCAACGTTCGACGTGCTGCTTACAAACGCGCGAATTGTCGATGGCACCGGGAGTATGTGGTTCCGTGGCGCCGTCGCCATCCGCGGCGACAGGATCGTGAGTATCGCGCCCTCAATCGAGGGCTCGGCCCGTCACACAATCGACGCCGGCGGCCGGGTCGTGTCGCCCGGGTTCATCGATATTCATACCCACGCGCGCCGAGGCATCAACGAAGTCCCAACGGCGGACAACTACACGCGGCAGGGCGTGACGACCGTCATAGAAGGGCCGGACGGCTCTTCGCCGCTGCCGCTCGGGGCGTTTCTCACCGAAATAGGAGCGCGCGGGATATCGGTCAATTTCGGCGCGTTCGTCGGACAGGGATCCGTGCGTCGAGCAGTGATCGGCGACGTCGATCGCAAGGCGACCGCTGCCGAAATCGACCAGATGAAGGCGCTCGTCGATACGGCGATGCGCGAAGGCGCTCTGGGAATGAGCACGGGGTTGTTTTACGTGCCCGGCACGTTTACGCCTACGAGCGAAGTCGTCGAGCTCGCCAAAGTCGTGGCGCGGTACGGCGGCATGCACGCGTCGCATCAGCGCGACGACGCGTCGAGGGTGCTCGACAGCGTGCGCGAGACGATCGCGATCGGCGAAGGCGGCGGAATTCCCACGCAGGTAACGCACGCGAAAGTCGTCGGCGCCGCCAATTTCGGTAAGAGCGTCGACATGCTGAAGCTGATCGACGAGGCCCGCGCGCGCGGCGTCGATGCCACGCTCGATCAGTACCCGTACACGGCGTCGAGCACGAGCGTGCAATCGGCGTTGCTGCCGGCCTGGGCGCTCGAGGGCGGCCGCGCGCAAGTGCTCGCGCGGCTCAAGGATCCAGCGCAGCGGGCCCGCATCAAGAATGATGCGATCGCCATGATCCGCGACGAGCGCGGCGGCGGCGACGCGAAGAACGTCCAGTTTGCGAGCTGCGGCTTCGACGCGGCGCTCGCCGGAAACACCCTCGCCGACCTCACCCGGCAGCGCGGCCTCGACCCGACGATCCCGAACGCGGCAGAGACGACGATGTGGCTGGTGGAGCAGGGCGGGTGTCAGGGCATCTTCCACGCCATGAACGAAGACGATCTCGTGCGGATCCTGAAACATCCGGCGACGATGGTCGCGTCGGACGGCGAAGTGCCGATTTTCGGCCGCGCGAATCCGCATCCACGCAGCTACGGCACATTCGCGCGCGTCCTGGGCCGGTACGTGCGCGACCAGAAAGTGCTCACGCTGGAAGACGCCGTGCGCAAGATGACGTCCTTCCCCGCCGCGCGGCTCGGGCTCAGCGATCGCGGCATCCTCCGCCCCGGGATGAAGGCGGACATCACGATCTTCGACCCCGCGACGGTCAGGGACACCGCCACGTTCACGGCGCCGCATCAATATGCCGAGGGCTTCTTCGCCGTGATTGTCAACGGCCAGGTGATCTTTGAGAAGGGCGCGATGACGAGCGCCCGGCCGGGACAGATCATTTACGGCGCCGGCTGGAAATGACTTATACCGATGTTCTATAAGACATCATTTTAAGTAAATATGATGCTATTAAAGACATCAAAAAATTGACATATGATGTCCTTTAAGACATCATTCATGCATGAAAACCGGCCGTAAGAGCTTGCTTAGCCAGAGAGCGGTCATTGAGCGCAAGCTGCAACCATGGCAGGCGATACGCGCCGATCGACCGCCAGGATCTGGGTGGATAAAGGCCATGCGGGGTGCCCTCGGAATGAGTTCGCGGCAGCTTGCCGAGCGTCTCGGTGTCCAGCAATCAACCGTCACTCGAATCGAAAAACGTGAGGCCGAAGGCAACGTCACCTTGAATGTGCTTCGCCGCGTTGCGCGCGCGATGAACAGCAAGCTGACCTACGCCATCGTCCCGGACGATCGGTATGCGGATCTAGAGGCCATCATCGATGAACGCGCCCACCAAGTGGCGCAGGAACTCGTTCGTCGCAGCGAACACTCAATGCGCCTCGAAAATCAGGGCACCGACGATGCGGCGCTGAAGCGTCAAGTTGGCACTCTCGTTAACGAATTGAAGAACTCAGCCGGCTCTCGCATTTGGAAACCGGCCGGACGAAGTGTCGAAACACGGCCCAAATGAGCCCGGTGGAAATTGCGTATCCCGATGGCTCAACTCCCCTTGATCCAAACGAAGTGGACGGCCTGATCCCCGACTACATCACGACCCAGGGAGAACTGAACCAACTCGAGCACGAAAACATCCTTGAAGCCACAGCCTGGGCTACTAGCAAGAACCACAGCGAGATATTGACCGCAACTTTTATTTTGTTACTTCACAAACGCATGCTCGGTCGCGTTTGGAGATGGGCCGGAACGCAACGACAATCGAACAAGAATATTGGTGTCTTCAAAGAAGAGATCGCCTCATCGATCGGGGCACTCTTGGGCGATGCGAAGTATTGGATCGAACATGGAACTTACGACGGGGATGAACTCGCGGCGAGATTTCACCACCGGCTGGTTTCGATACACCCTTTCGTCAATGGCAACGGTCGTCATGCCCGCCTCATGACCGACATCCTGCTCGGTTCAGTCAATCAAGAACCGTTTACCTGGGGCCTCTCTCAGTCCGGGCAAGACATCGATACTGAAGGCATCCTCAGGCAAACCTACATTTCAGCGCTCAGGGCCGCCGACGCTGGCGACTACGGCCCACTGATCCGCTTTGTTCGAACGTAACAGCCTGCCTGAATGGACCGGCTCGGCCGCGGGTGCTGAACAGCACAGCGCGGATGGGAAGGGCCATGCACAGTGGCAGTTGGAGGCCACATCATGTCTTTTCGAAACATCCTCGCAGCCGGCGCAGTTGTCACGCTGATCGCGTCGACGCCGACGATCACGGAGATCAACCCGGCGACTCCGCGCAGTTCGGCCGAGCCGCAGTCGATCGGCGTCACGGGCAAGGATTTTCTACCGGGACTTTCCATGGAAGTGCAGACGCCTGATAGCCGGACGCTCATCGTGAGCGGCGGCGCCATCAATCTCGGCGGACCGGAATCGTTCACCGCGTCTGTCCTGCTCGAGCGGCCGGGCGCGTATCTGTTCAAGATCACCAACGCCGACGGCGGCATCTCGCGGCCGTTCAGCTTCCAGGTGCGTGACCGCGCGCCGGCGGCGCCGGCGATCACCATCGATCGCGTCGTGCCCGACTCACCGATGAAGTCTGATCAGGCGCAAACCATCCGGCTCGAAGGCCGGAATCTCGACAGCGGCATCGGCGTGAGCGTCACTGACCCGGCCGGGTCCGACGTATCCGACGTGGCCATCACGAAAGCGACGTCGACATCGGTCGACGTGACGATCCTGCTCAATCAGCGCGGCGAATACGTGCTGCAGGCCAACAACCGCGCCGGCGCGACTTCAAACCGGGTGACGATCAAGGTTCAGTAAATGCGCGCCTGTTCGCTTAAGATCGGCGGCATGAAACGCCTGTTTCTTGCCGCCGTTCTGTGTCTCGCTACCCTTCCTCTGTCGGCTGCCAGGCAGTCGGCTGAGGCTGCGCGCTGGGAGCGGCACGCCACCAACGTCACGATCACGCGAGACGACTGGGGCATCGCGCACGTGCACGGCAAGACGGACGCCGACACAGTGTTCGGAGCCATCTACGCGCAGGCCGAAGACGACTTCAATCGCGTCGAGACCAATTTCATCAACTCGCAGGGCCGCCTCGCTGAAGCCGAGGGCGAAGCCGAGATCTGGCGCGATCTCCGCATGAAGCTCTTCATCGACCCCGCTGACATGAAGAAACAATATGCCGCGAGCCCGGCGTGGCTTCGAACGCTCATGACGGCCTGGGCCGACGGCCTCAACTTCTATCTCTCAACGCACCCGCAGGTGAAGCCGCGCGTCATCACGCGCTTCGAGCCGTGGATGGCGCTCACCTTCAGCGAAGGCAGCATCGGCGGCGACATCGAGAAGGTGAATCTCAACCAGTTGGCGGCTTTTTACGGAGGCGCGGCCGGGGGCGTCGTCGAGGAAACCCGCGAGATGCAACACGCTCAACGCGAAGACATCGAACCCCGCGGGTCGAATGGCGCGGCAATCGCGCCGTCGAACACCGCGAGCAAGCACGCGATGCTCCTTATCAACCCGCACACGTCGTTTTTCTTCAGGTCCGAACTGCAGATGACGAGCGACGAGGGGCTGAACGCCTACGGCGCGGCAACCTGGGGCCAATTCTTCATCTACCAGGGCTTCAACGAAAAAGCCGGCTGGATGCACACCACCAGCGGCGTCGATGCCACCGACGAGTTCATCGAAACCGTCACCAAGAAAGGCGACCGCTATTTTGCGAGGCGCGGCGCGGCCGACCTGCCCGTCACGACATCGATCATCAAAGTGCCGTACACGACCGCGACCGGAATGGCCGAGAAGACCTTCACCGTGTACCGCACGCCGCACGGTCCGATCGTACGATCGATTGGGGAAAAAAACGGCAAAGACGCGGGCAAGTGGGTGGCGATGTCGATCATGCAGGAGCCGATGAAAGCGCTCATGCAGTCATACGGCCGCACCAAGGCCGCCACCATCGCGGATTTCAAAAAGACGATGGAGCTCAATGCGAATTCGTCGAATAACACGCTCTACGCCGACGCGCAGGGAAACATCGCGTACTTCCACACGAATTTCATTCCGCGGCGAAATGCGAAATTCGACTGGACGCGGCCCGTGGACGCGAGCGATGCGGCCGCCAATTGGGGACCGCTGCTCTCGTTCGATGAAACGCCGCATCTCGTGAATCCGTCGAGCGGCTGGGTCTACAACGCCAACAACTGGCCGTGGTCGGCTGCTGGACCAAGCAGTCTCAAACGCGCGGACTTCCCGGCCTACGTCGAGACGGGAGCGATGGAAACGCCGCGCGGCTTCCATGCGCTGCGCGTCTTCTCGGGCAAGAAAGACTTCACGCTCGACGGCCTGATCGCGGCGGCTTACGACAGCTACCAGCCGTGGTTCGAGAAACCGATCCCGGCGCTCGTCAAGGCATGGGACGCTGCGCCGTCCGGCGCGTTGAAGACGAAGCTCGCCGAGCCGATCGCAATGCTGCGAAACTGGGATCTCTGCTGGGCGGCCACATCGGTGCCCACGTCAGTGGCGGTGTTTTTCGGCAACGAGGTCAACGCGAAGGTCGCCGCCGACGCCCGGCAGGCGGGAATTTCCACTGAGGAGTACGCCGGCACGCGGGCGCCGGCCGACGTGCTGTTGCAGTCGCTGTCAGCGGCCGTCGACAAACTGACCGCGGACTTCGGCAAATGGCAGACGCCGTGGGGCGACATCAACCGCTTCCAGCGCATCACCGCCGACATCGTCCACCCCTTCTCTGATGCGGCGCCGAGCGTCCCTGTCGAATTCACTTCGGCAACGTGGGGCTCGCTGGCGTCGTTCGGGGCGCGGAGCCACAACGGCTCGAAGAAGATGTACGGCACGAGCGGCAACAGCTTCGTCGCGGTGGTCGAGTTCGGCCCGACGGTGCGCGCGAAGGCCGTGAGCGCCGGGGGCGAGAGCGGGGATCCGAAATCCAAACACTTCAACGATCAGGCCCAGCGGTATGCGACGGGAAATCTGCGGGACGTCTATTTCTACCCGTCGCAGCTTGTGGGACACACCGAGCGGGTATACAAACCCGGCGGCTGATCATTTTTCACGAAGGCCGGCAGGCGCCGACGCCGCGGGTGACGAGCCGCCGCCGCCGAAGATGCCGCTGAGAACCGGCGACACAAGGAGATACAGAAGAAGCATGAGCATCATCGCGAGGATCGCCACGCGCTGGTTCCGGTCGCTGCGCGGCAAATGCGGCATCTCGAACGTCCGCTGGATGCGTTCGCCGAGGGTGACCTCGCGTTCAACTCGCCGGCGATGAGACCCGGGCGCTTCGTGTTCTGCTGGCATACCTGCCTACTTGATCTTCCACTCGATCACTCCGCTCGACACACCCTGCTGCGCGGTGATCTCGATCCGCACGGCCGTCGTCGTCACCGGTTTGAAGGAGATCACATTCCACTTGTCTCTCTCGACGGTGTAGGCAGACGGACTCTCGACCGGCTTCCACTGGTCGCCGTCCTTATATAGCAGGCGCCACGACGCCGGAACCTTGACGCCGCCTGAACCCGTGTCGTCGAACCAGAAGACCTGCGTTTCGGATACGGTGGACGCCTTCGGAAAGTCGTACTGCAGCCATTCGGTCGAGCCGAACGCCGGCCACCAGTCAAAGCTGCTGCCGCCGGCTCGATTCGACCGCGTCGGCTCTTCGCCGTCATTGACCATCTGCTCTGGGAGGTGGCTCTTCTTTGACAGGGTCACCTTGCTCGACATTGCGAGCGTCGGGAACGGCTTGGCGGTCGCGGCGCTTTCCTTGCGCGGCATCCACACCGACATTTCGCCTTTCCCGCGATTCGCCCACGCGTAGTACGGAATTGCCGTTAAGGCCATTTCCTTTTTCTCGACAACGCCGGCGGCGTTGGTCGCAAGCGATGTGCCGCGCGTCTTCAGCACCTGAACACCGCCAAGGAGCGACGGCCTGAACTCGCTCGTCACCGCAGCGGTGTCCGCCACGAACAGATTGCGCAGATTTGCGCCGGGGTTGTCCGGCCACTCGAATGCGTAGACGATCGGGCCGCGCTGAAACGCGACGCGATCCTTGTCGGCCGCGACGTTCGGGTGCGCCGCGACCCGGTGCGGCGTCATCACAATATTGAGCGTGACGACATCGCCGGCCTTCCAGGCGCGATTGATGCGGACGTATCCGTTGACGACACGTGTGCGGATGGTTGTCCCGTTCACTTTCAGCTCCGGGATCTTGACGCCGACCCGGCCGTCAGCCGACGTGAACGAATACAGATCGCTCGGCACTGCATTGGCCATCGCCCATCCGGGGATGCGCACGTTCAACGCGAACGTCGACGGCGCCGCCGGACTGACGGTCATCTTCACAAAACCGTCCCACGGATAGTTGGTTTCCTGCGTGATCTTGATCTTCTCGCCGCCATCCAGCGCGATGTCGGCGTGACCCGCGGCGTAGAGATTCACGAAGATCGTCTTGTCTTGTTTGGCGTACTGATAGCCGCTGACCGATGCGACGAACCGCGTGATGTTTCCCGGGCAGCATGCAACGCCGAACCACGGCGCGCGCGCGTGCTGGCCGCGCGACTCGAGCACATTCGGATAGAAGAACGACTTGCCGTCGAGGGAGACGCCGCTGATGAGGCCGTTGTACAGCGTCCGCTCCATGACGTCGATGTATTTCGCGTCGCCGTGCAGGAGAAACAGCCGGTGGTTCCAGTAGTTGTTGCCGATGGCCGCGCACGTCTCGCAATACGCCGTCATGTTCGGAAGGTCGTAGGCCGCGCCGAACGCTTCGCCCGCACCGCTCGCGCCGATGCCGCCCGTGATGTAGAGCTTCTTGCTGACGACGTCGTTCCAGATCGCGTCGATGGCGTGGAGGTAGCTGAGATCGCCCGTCATCGCCGCGACGTCGGCCATCCCCGAGTACATGTAGCTTGCGCGCACCGCGTGGCCGACGGCCTCGGTCTGGTCGATGGGTTTGACCTGCGATTGGTTGTAGGGCCGTCCGGCCCCGCGTCCGCCGTCGGGACCGCGGACGTCGAGCATGAACTTCGACAGATTCAAATACTCTTCCTTGCCCGTGACGCGATACAGCTTCGCGAGCGCCATCTCGGTGATCTGGTGTCCGGGCCAGATCGCCCTCTTGCCGGGCCCGAACGTGTTGACCAGCAGGTCCGCGAACTTCGTCGCGATGTTGAGGAGCGATCTCTTCCCCGTCGCCTGGTAGTGCGCAACGGCGGCCTCAGCCAGATGACCGACCTCGTACAGCTCGTGGCTGTCAACTTTCTCGAGTTGCCAGCGCTCGGTGCCGGCCCACGCATGCGGCTTGGCCGGGTTGATCGTGCGCGCGGGATACAGATAGCCGTCGGGCTCCTGCGCGGCCGCGATCTTCGCGATGAGGCTGTCGACGTAGGCATCGAGCTTGGGATCGGGCCGGACGCTGAGCGCGTATGACGCGCCTTCGATCACCTTGTAGAGGTCCGTGCCGTCGAACGGATATCCCGGCATCTTGCGGTCCGCGTCGCCCAGCGTGCCTTGGAGCGCCTTGGCCGCGCGGATGAAATTCTCGACGCGCCCGGTCGTTTCGCATTGCTCGAACGCGAAGGGAATCGACACCGTGCGATTGGTCTCGATCTTCGGCGCCCAGAAGGCATCGGTCAACCGCACCGCGGTGAACGGCACCGGCTGCACCGGATAGTCCTTGCCCAGGTTCTGCGCCATTACCCGATTGCCAGATCCCGAGGTTGTCGCCGCAACCGCAATCGCCAAGCCGAGAATCATCAGCTTCTTCATAGGCCGAAGAATACACCCGATGAATTGGTGTACAACCTAACGGCGTGAAGAAGATCCTGGGCAGTTTATACGTGCAGGTGTTGATTGCCATCGCGATCGGCATCGCGTTCGGGTTTGTGGATCCCGTGCGCGCGGCCGAGATGAAGCCGCTCGGCGACGCCTTCATCAAGCTCGTCAAGATGCTGATCGCGCCGATCATCTTCACGACGGTGGTCCTGGGCATCTCGCAAGCCGGCGCCATGAAGGACGTCGGCCGGATCGGCCTCAAGGCGATGCTCTACTTCGAGGGCGTCACGCTCTTTGCGCCGATCATCGGCCTGGTCATCGTCAACGTCCTGCAGCCGGGGCGCGGCATCGTGTTCGATCCGGCGGCGGTCGACATGAAGGCCGTCGCGGCGTATACGGGACCGGCGCAGCAGCTGACGACCGTCGAATTCCTCATGAATGTCATCCCCGACACGCTTGTCGGCGCATTCGCGCGCGGCGAGATCCTGCAGGTGCTCTTCGTCTCGGTGCTGTTCGGCCTGGTCCTGTTGAAGCTCGGTCCGGCGATGGCGCCGATCACCGGTTTCATCGAACTGGTGTCGCAGGCGCTGTTCGGGCTGGTCGGTATCATCATGCGCGCTGCGCCGATCGGCGCCTTCGGCGCGATGGCGTTCGCCATCGGCAAGTACGGCGTTGCGGCCCTCATCACGCTCGGCAAGCTGATGTTCGGCGTGTACCTCGCGTGCGCCATCTTCATCTTTGTGATCGTGAATACGATCATGGCCATTCACGGCTTCAGCCTGTTGCGGTTCCTCCGCTACATCGGCGCTGAGATTCTGATTGTGCTCGGCACCTCGTCATCGGAATCAGCGCTGCCGCGGCTGATGGACAAGATGGAACAGCTCGGCTGCGCCAGGCGCGTCGTCGGCATCGTCGTGCCGGCCGGCTACTCGTTCAACCTCGACGGCACGTCGATTTACATGACGATGGCGGCGGTGTTTGTGGCGCAGGTGAGCGGCGTGAATCTGACCCTCGGCCAGCAAATTGGACTATTGGCGGTGTTGATGCTCACGTCGAAGGGCGCGGCGGGCGTCACGGGCAGCGGCTTTATCACGCTGGCGGCCACGCTCGCGATTTTCCCGGCAGTACCGCTCGGCGGCCTCACGCTGCTGCTCGGCGTCGATCGCTTTATGTCCGAAGCGCGCGCCATCACGAACTTCATCGGCAACGCCGTGGCGACGCTGATCGTGTCGAAATGGGAAGGCGCGGTCGATACCGATCGCGCTCAGCGGATCCTGAAGGGTCCTACTTCGGCGCTTTCGCCTTAGCTGCGGATTTAGCCGGCGCCTTTGCCGGGGCCGGCGCTTTGGCTTTCGGCGTTTTCCAGAGCGGGCTCGGATAGACGCCCTCTTTGGTGAGCTTCTTCAAACCGTTGCGGACGTTCTCACGGTCGGCCTGGTGCGTCAAACCGAACCACGGGCCGGGCGCTGACAGCGCGCGCACGCGGAGCGTGCCACCCCGCATCAATTCACTGACAGCCTCCGGCAGGATCGACTCGGATGTCTCCTCGGCGCCGAACTGACGGAGAAACGCCGCAAATTCTTCGGCCAGCGCGGTCATTGACGACACGGGAAACACCCAGAAGTTCATCGAGGCCAGCTCCGCGCCGGTCAGGGTACGGACGACGTGATCGACGTGGCCGCGCAGCGCGCCGTCTTCGCGCTGGATGTCGCGCACTTCGTCGAGATGAACGAGATAGCCGCCGTTGACGTTGCAGATACCGCGGATGACGGAACCGTGCTCCGATAGCGTCGCGCTCACCGGAAAGAGCACGGCCGACGCGACACCAGTCGCGGCGGCGTCGTCGCACGCCGCCCTGGCGCGGAGGAACGCCTCGGGCCCGTAGAAGTCGTCGGCGTTCAACACGGCGAACGGACCGTCGATCAGGTCGCGCGCGGCCAGCACCGCGTGCACCGTGCCCCAGGGTCTGGTGCGCGTCGCCGGCACAACGAACCACGACGGGACCTGCGACAGGTCCTGAATGGCAAACTTCACGTCGATGCCGGCCGGCAGCCGCGCGGCGAACTCGCGCATCGCGGCTTCAATCTCTTTCCGGATGACGAAGACCACGCGCGAGAAACCCGCGCGCTGGGCATCGAAGATGGAGTACTCAAGCAGCAATTCGCCCTTAGGCCCGACGCCGTCGAGTTGTTTGGAGCTGCCATACCGGGTGGCGAGGCCGGCGGCCATGATCACGAGTGTCACAGGCCTCAGTGTACCAAGCCGCCGGTCGCTGCTGGTATCATTCGATGCCGTGCGATTCACTGCTGCCGTGCTGCTGTGGTGCTGTTTCGTCGCCTCGCCTGCTGCCGCTCAAGACGACGTCATTGCCCGCGCGCGCGCGGTGTCGCGCGGCGAGGGCATCAAGATTCTCGAAACGCACCTCGCCGCGTCGCCCCGCGATGTCGATGCGCGGCTCGTGTATGGACTCTTCCTTTCGTGGGAGGCCCGGTACGACGACGCGCGGCGCGAACTCACGCAGGTGCTCGCGCAGACGCCCGACTACCTCGACGCGCAGGTGGCACTGATGAACGTCGAGCTGTGGTCCAACCGCAATAAAGAAGCGCGCGCGCTCGTGAACGCGGTCCTGTCCAACGACACAGGCAACACGCAGGCGCGGCGCGCACAGCAACAACTCGACGCGAAGACGCGGCCGTGGTCAGCAGGGGTCTCGGCGACGCGCGACACATTCAGTGACGATCGCACCCCGTGGCAGGAAACCGCGTTTACTGTCGGCCGGCAAACCCCCGCCGGTTCGGTCGTCGCACGCGCCAGCCAGGCCGGGCGATTCGGTCTCGACGATCGTCAATACGAGCTCGAGTTCTATCCGAGCATCCGCTCCGGCACGAATGGATTCGTGGGCGTCGGCGTCGGTGACACCGACGCGCTGTATCCCTCGCACCGGCTGACGATCGATCTCTACCAGAGCCTCGGCGGCGGCTTCGAAGCCTCCGGAGGTTACCGGCGGCTGCAGTTCGCTGACACGACCGAGATCTTCGTCGGGACACTGTCGAAGTACACGGGCAACTGGATGCTGACGGGAAAAATCTTTCACGTGCCGGACGCGACGCTCGGGTCGACGCAGTCGTATCACGCGCAGGTCCGCCGTTACTTCGGCACCGAAGGGACCAGCTTTGCGGGTCTCGGCTACAGCCGCGGATTCAGCCGCGAAGAACCGCGCGGCAGCGGCGATCTACTGCGCCTCGACGCCGACACGTTCCGCGGTCAACTGCAGGCCGACGTCACGCGCTTTATCCGGTTGTCGGCCAATGCGAGCTACAGCCGCCAGGAGCGCACGTCGCAATCGGCGCTCGGGCAGAACACGGTCGGCGCGGGCATCACGTTTCGCTTCTGATGTCGTGCGCGACGTTTCACTTCACGGTTCGCTGACCGACCCCCACGAGATCGCGGCGCCTGACCGGGCGAATAGTCGTATTATTCGCTGCATGGCGAATCGCGTTACCCGGCGACAGGCGATCACTCAACTGGGCGCCGCAGGCGCCGGCGCCGTACTGTTCCCGAAGCTGGTCTTCGGCCAGGACGGCTCCCTCACCATCAACAACGAGCCCGTATCGATCGAGTGTTCCGGCGTCGGCAGCACCGCAATTCGAATCACGGTGCGACGGCTCGAAGCGGGCAAAGGCATGGCCGTTCCGATTGACGGCGCGCTTGCCGCCGACACATTCGGCCAGGCGCCAACGGCGCATCGCACCGCCGCGGCGATCACGCGCATGACCGTCGGCGCGTTTTCCGTGCGGTTCACGGCGAATCCGCCGACGCTGCATGTCTCGCACGGCGGGACGCCGCTCCAGACGTTGCGGTTCGACGCCGCGAGCCCGGCGATGAGCTTCCAGCTGTCGAAGGGCCCGCTGCTCGGCTTCGGCCAAGGCGGCCCGCAGTTCGATCGCAAGGGACAGAGCTACAACAACCGCAGCGGCCAGGGCGGCTATCGGCTCGCGACGCACGGCGGGCGCGTGCCGATCCAGTGGCTCGTCGGCACCGGCGACGCGATCAACTGGGGCCTGTTCCTGCACCAGCCGCTCGGCGCCTTCGATCTCACGGCCGCGGCCGGCGTTTTCACACCGGCCACCGCGACGGCCGAAGCGTTCGACATCTTCATCGCCGCGTCGCACGACCCGGCCGACCTCATGCACGCCTTTTCGCGCGTGACCGGATTCCCGGAAATGCCGCCGCTCTGGTCGCTCGGCTACCTGCAATCACACCGCACCATCGCGGGGCCGGATGAAGTGATGACGGTCGCGAAGACATTCCGCGCGAAGCAGTTGCCGTGCGACGCGCTGATCTACCTCGGGACCGATTTCTGCCCGTCGGGCTGGAACACGCACAACGGCGAGTTCACGTGGAAGCCCGACGTGTTCCCCGATCCGAAGACGATGATCGACGATCTGCACGACCTGCATTTCAAAGTTGTGCTGCACATCGTGATCGAAGGCCGCACGCTGACGGGGCGCGTGACCGACCCGTGTACGGCGCCGCCGCTCCCGACCGGCCGCATGCCGGGCACCGTCAACGGTCAGGCCGGTCAGTGGCCGCCCGATCGGCAGGTGAGCTGCTACTGGCCCGCGCACAAACCGCTTTTCGATCTCGGCATCGATGGCTGGTGGCCCGATCAGGGCGACGGCCTTGACGCGCCCTCGCGCCTCGCGCGCAACGTGATGTACTACGAAGGCTCGCTGATGTACCGGCCGAACGAGCGGCCCTTCGCCCTCCATCGCAACGGATACGCCGGCATGGCCCGCCGCGCGGCCTTCCTCTGGTCCGGCGATGTCTACTCCCGCTGGGAAACGCTCGCGACACATGTGCCCAATGCCGTCAACACGGGGCTGTCGGGTATTCCGTACTGGGGCACCGACATTGGCGGGTTTGTGCCGACCGCTGACTTCACCGGCGAGCTGTACGTACGTTGGTTCCAGTTCGGCGCATTCAACCCGCTCTTCCGGTCGCACGGCCGCACCTGGCGCACGCGACTGCCGTGGGGCTGGAACACCGGCGAGTTCGGATTCAGCGAAGTGAGCGGCTACACCAACGGCGCCGAGGATCCGCCGCTCAGCGAATTGCACAACGCGGCCGTCGAACCTGTCTGCCGGAAATATCTCGAGCTGCGCTACCAGCTCATGCCGTATCTCTACACCGCCGTGCGGGAATGTCACGACACGGGCATGCCCATCATTCGCGCCATGTGGTTGCACTATCCAGACGATGACGCGGCCGTCGCGCGCGGCGATCAGTACTTATGGGGCCGCGACATCCTCGTGGCGCCGGTCGTCGAAAAGGGTGCGACGTCGCGGAAAGTGTACCTGCCAAAAGGCACGTGGATCGACTTCTGGACCGAGGAGACCATTCAGGGCGGCCGGGAAATCACGCGAGCCGTCGACCTGGCGACGACGCCGCTCTACGTGCGCGCAGGCGCCGTCATCCCGATGGGACCGGTCAAGCAATACACCGGCCAGCCGTCGTCCGAACCGCTGACGCTTGTCGCCTACGCCGGCGCAAACGGCGGCGGCTCGCTCTACGAAGACGACGGCGCGACGCTGAACTATCGGCGGAACGTCGGTGTGAAGCGGACGCGATTCACCTACAACAACGCGACGCGTCGGGTCACGACGAACGATCCGTCGAGATCATTCACCATCCGCATTGCGGGCAAGTGAACCAGTCTTCGCTGGCGACCCATGGCAGCGCGTCTTCATCTAACACGCTTCCGCGTGGATCAAGCACGCTGACGCCGTCGTCCATCCCGGCGGGCCGCTGCTGGTTTGCGGGAATGTTGTTCCAACTCGGCCCCTGGATTCCGCGCAGGTGACGCATGAAGAAGTCGAACCGTTTGTGATCGCCGTACGCGCCGCCGCCGGAGTGACCGGCGTTCGGTATCACCAGCAGTTCGAACTCCTTGTTTGCGAGGATCAGCTGATTGACGACTTGCATCGTTGACGCCGGATCGACGTTCGTGTCCATTTCGCCGACGATCAGCAAGAGTGCGCCCTGCAGATTCTTCGCGTGATCAGCATTCGACGCCGCGGCATACTCCGGCCCGATCGGCCAGCCCATCCACTGCTCGTTCCACCAGATTTTGTCCATCCGGTTGTCATGGCAGCCGGCCGATGACGCCGCGGCCGTGTAGAACTCCGGGTGAAACAGCACGGCGCCGGCGGCGTTCTGCCCGCCGGCCGACGTGCCGTAGATCCCGACGCGCGTGACGTCGTAGGACGGATACTTCGCGGCGACGGCCTTGTGCCAGAGGATGCGATCCGCGAATCCGGCGTCCTGCAGATTCTTGTACGAGAGTTCGTGAAACGCCTTCGACCGATTCGCCGTGCCCATGCCGTCAATCTGCACGACGATGAAACCCAGTTCGGCAAGCGTCTGCATGCCCTGCTGCGTGCTGAACGTCTTCGGCACGAACGACCCTTGCGGCCCGGCGTAGATGTTCTCGATCACGGGGTACTTCCTCGAAGCGTCGAAATTGGTCGGACGGATGATGACGCCCCAGATGTCGGTGACCCCGTCGCGCGCCTTCGAGACGAACACTTCCGGCGCCGTCCAGCCGGTCGCCGTCAGGTCCGCCGCATCGGCGCGCTCGAGCGCCATCACGACTTTCTGATCGCTGACGCGCCGAAGCTCGCTCACCGGCGGCAGGTCGACGCGCGAATACGTGTCGATGTAGAACTCCTGATCGGGCGACCACGCGACGCTGTGCATGGCGTCGGCCTCGGTGAATCGCGTGAGGCCGGTGCCGTCGAAATTGATACGGAACCAGTGCAGAAAATATGGATCGTGCCTTACGGCGCGGCTGTCGCCGGCCTGTGGCCCGGCGTCCATGCCGTTCGCCGTGAAATAGATCTGGCGCCTGGGTTCGTCGACTCTCTCGACGTGATGCACGGCCCAGTGGCCCCTGGTGATCTGGTTCTTCACACGGCCGGTCGCGCCGTCGTACAGATAGAGATGCGACCATCCGTCTCGTTCCGACATCCACACGATTTCCTGGCCGTCGGCCAGGTCGAACCGCGCCGTGCGGCCGGAGTCGGTCAGGCCCGCCGCCGTGCGGCGATAGTCGATGAACGTCTTCGCTGTCTCGTCGATCACCGTGCGCGCCTTCCCGGTCGCGGCGTCGACCTCGATCACGCGGTACACCTGGTGCCCGCGCTGGTTGTACTCGAACGTGAACGCGCGGCTGTCCTTGCGCCACTCGACGCGCTGATTGGCGTACGGATTCGGGAACTGCTCGTTCGACACGATCGTCTGCGCCCGTGATTCGATCGAGAACAACACCGGCGTATCGATGTCGACGGTGTCGCCCGGCTTGCGATAGAGCCGCGAGGACACCTTTGGCTGAACCTGATCGTCCGGCGACGACTGGACAAAGACCAGCTGGCGGTTGTAGCCGGGCACGCGGCGATACGCCGCGAGCTTTTTCGAGTCCGGCGACCACTGCATCGATTGGAACGTATAGAAATTTCCTTCGGAACCTTCCCAGCTGAGCGCCGCGGCCTGATCGGCGCGGCCGGTCGGCCGCACGAACACGTTGAAGTTCTGGATGAAGGCCTCGGTCCTGCCGTCCGGCGACACTCTGAACTGCGGAGCGTCGGTGGCCGCCGCCGGAGCGCCGCCCGCGCGGCCGCCGCGCCCTGGGCCCTGCGGAGCGTCGGCATTCTCGGACGCGACACTCTGGCACACGTACGTCGCGAGCACGCAGCGAAGCCGCCGCAATGCCGCTGCGGCTCCTGCGGCTCCCGCGGGGACGCCGCCCGCGCGGCCGCTGCCGCCGATCGCAAATTCGATCGCGGCTGAATTATCCGCGTAGCTGAATGTCGTAAACGGCAGTGTGATCTCGGTGACGTTCCCGCTGGTCACGGCTTTAATGCCGGCGGCCAGCCTGGCGTGATCGAACGGCGCGCTCTTTGTCGCGGCCGCCGGATCGACAAGCACAAACTGGTTCCCGCCTTTCACCGTCTTGCGATACCAGAACCTCGACGAGCCGGCGATCCAGTTCGGCGCCTCCGCCGTGTCGTAGACCTTGTTGGCCACACGATCGCGCAGGCTGTTGGCGCGATCGTAGTCGGCCTTCACGGCATCGGCCGTGCCCGCCGTCTGGGCGCTCACGAGGAGCCCCGCGCTGAACAGGCCGGCGGCCGCGACGACGAAAAGAACCTGCTTTTTCATGTCTGACATCTCCCGCAGCGCGGAGTATAGGATGGCGGCATGCGAACCGCCATACGCTTCACGATCAGGGTCGCGACGAGCGTCACGTTCGCCGCCATCGCCACGCCGGCCGCCGCCCAAACCCGCGACCAGAACGCCAAGTGGTGCACCTCCTCCGACTCCACGCCGGATCTGCGCATCGGTTCCTGCACGGCGCTGATCCAGGCCGGGCAGGAAACGCCGGCCAACCTGGCGCTGGTCATGGGTAACCGCGGCCTCGGCTATATCGACACGAACCAGATCGAAAAGGCGCGAACCGATTTCGATCAAGCCCTGAAGATCGACGCCAACTGCGCGCTCTGCTACGCGGGCCGCGGCCGCGCGATGTCGGCGCTGAAGCTCTACGACCAGGCGCTCGCCGACGGCAATCGCGCGCTGCAGATGCAGGCGACCGCGCCGCACTACTGGGGCCGCGCGATGACCTATCTGGATATGGAGAAGTATCCGCTCGCGATCGGCGATTTCAACGCCGCGATCGCCGCGAAGCCGGAGTTCCAGGCGGCCTACTTCGGCCGCGGGCTCGCGTACTTCCGCTCAGGCAAGTACGCCGAGTCGGTCCAGGACAACACCAGGGCGATTCAGCTCAACCCGAACGATCACCTGGCCTACTTCAACCGCGGCCTCGCGTACAACTCCAGCAACGATGTCGACAAGGCCATCGCCGATTTCACCGCGAGCCTGAAGATCAGCCCCGGCTACCCCGACGCGCTCTCGGAACGCGGGCGCGCGTATTTCATGAAGAAAGACAACGACAAGGCGCTCGCCGACTTGAACCAGGCAATCACGCTGAACCCGGCGGACTCCGTCTCCTACTTCCAGCGCGGGCGCGTCTATTACACGCAGAAGAACTACGACGCCAGCATCAGTGACAACACGAAGGCGCTGTCGCTCGATCCCACCGAATACGTCGCGTACCACAATCGCGGGCTCGCGCATTTCAGCAAGGGCGACCACGTCGCCGCGATCGCCGATTACACGCGGACGCTCGAGAAGAAGCCCGACTACCGCTCGTCGTACTTTCAGCGCGCCCGCGCACACTACGCGCTGAAGAACTACGACAAGGCCATCGACGACAACACCAGGGCCATCTCGCTCGACCCGAAGGACGACGTGGCGGTGTACAACCGCGGGCTCGCGTACAGCGGGAGCGACAGGTTCGAGCTCGCGCTCGCCGACTTCAACACCGCGCTCGGGCTCGCGCCGAACGATTCGGCGACGCTGTCTCAACGCGCGAATACCTACTCCAAGATGAAGCTCTTCCAGCTGGCCGTCGCCGACTACACGGCCGCGCTGGCGATTGAGCCGAAGAACGGATACCAGTTGAGCCTGCGCGCGCTGAACCGGTCGATGCTGGGGCAGAACGCGGAAGCCGTCGCCGACTGCGACACCGCGCTCGCGGCCGACGCCAGCAACCATGGCATCAACGAGACGTGCGGCATGATCTCGCTCAAGGCAGGCGATCTCGTGAAGGCCGCTGCCCGGTTCGACAAGGCGCAGGTCGACGCGCTCGCGACGGACATGCAGCCGCTTTTCGGACGCGGCCTGGTGAAACTCAAGAAAGGCCAGCTGGCTGAGGCGAAGGCCGACCTCGACAAGCCAGCCGCCGGTGACCCGAAGATCACCGCGTTCTTCGC
>JBKJHW010000098.1:0-8186 GCA_046598935.1 Vicinamibacterales bacterium
CGCCCGGGTCAGCTTCGCATGGCGGAGGCCGTCGCCCGCACGTTCGAAAACGGCGGCATGCTCATGACCGAGGCCGGCACGGGCACCGGCAAAACGCTCGCCTATCTTGTGCCCGCCGTGCTCGCGGGCCGGCGCGTCCTCATCTCGACCGGCACGCGCACGCTCCAGGATCAGATCTTCTATAAGGACCTTCCCGCGCTCGCGCAGGCGCTGGGCCGCGAGATCCGTGCGTCCTACATGAAAGGCCGGAGCAATTACCTCTGTCTCCACCGCTTCGAGCGGCTCCGCGACGCCGAAGCCGCGCTGCCCGACGAAGAGAAGCGCTGGCTCCGCATGATCGGCGAGTGGGCCGAAGAAACGCCGACGGGCGACCGCGCGGAGATCGAAGATCTGCCGGACGACTTCACGCTGTGGAGCGACATGACGGCCACGGGCGACCAATGCCTCGGCCGCGAGTGCCCGCGTCACGCCGACTGTTTCGTGACGCGCATGCGGGAACGCGCCGCCGAATCCGAAGTCGTCATCGTCAATCACCACCTGCTCTGCGCGGACGCGGCGGTCCGGCAGGGCCCCTACGGCGAAGTGATTCCCGAGTGCGACGTCCTCGTCATTGACGAAGCGCATCAGCTGGAGGACGTGGTCACGCAGCATTTCGGCGTGGCGCTGACGGCGCATCGGATCGACGAGCTCGAGCGCGACACGATCGAGGCGCTCGGGTCGATTCCGGCCGACGAAGGCGCGCGCGCGATTCAGACACGGCACGCCATTGAAGGCGTGGCGCTCGCGGGACGCCGGCTGTTCGACGCGGCTCGCCTGCTGATGCGGGAAACCGAAGGCGGCGATCGCGTCACGCTCACGCCCGAGCTTGCCGAACGCCTGCTCGAGCAGGGGCTCGCGTTTCAGTCGGCGACTGAAACGGCCGAGACTTTGCTGCGCCAGAACGACCCGATGCCCGAAGATCTCGCGTCGATCGCGGTCCGGCTCTCGGCAGCCCGCGCCGACATCGCCGTGCTGCTCGCCGCCGACGATCCCCGCTTCGTCCACTATCTCGAAGCGCGCGGCCGGAGCGTGTCGCTCCGCGCGTCGCCGATCGAAGTCGCCGATCTGATTCGCGACACCGTGATCGGCACGCGATCGGCCGTCGTGATGACGTCGGCGACGTTGACCGTCGAAGGCGGGTTCGACTACATGCTCGGACGGCTTGGCGTTTCCGGCGCGGCGACGCTGCGCTTGCCGAGCGAGTTCGATTTCGCATCGCAAGCTGTGCTGTACCTGCCTGAGGACATGCCGGATCCGCGCTCGCCCGAGTTCAATCGCGCGGTGGCGTGGCAGGTCGGCGAGATCCTCGACCGCACGCAGGGCCGGGCTTTTGTGTTGTTCACCTCGTACAGCGCCATGCGCGACGTGCACGCCATCGTTTCGGCGCGCACGCCCTGGCCGACGCTTCTCCAGGGCACGGCGCCGCGGACGGCGCTGCTCCGGGATTTCCGCGCGACACCGAACGCGGTGCTCTTCGCCACATCAAGCTTCTGGCAGGGCGTTGACGTCGTGGGTGAGACGCTGAGCTGCGTCATCATCGACCGTCTGCCGTTCGCGTCGCCGGGCGACCCCCTCGTGAAGGCGCGGATCGAGTCGATCAATCGGCGCGGCGGGAATGCCTTCCAGGAGTATCAAATCCCGCTGGCCACGCTGACGCTTCTGCAAGGGCTCGGCCGCCTGATCCGTACGAAAACCGACCGCGGCGTGCTCGCTGTCCTCGATCCGAGACTCACCCGGATGGGCTACGGGCGCCGGTTTCTGGCCTCGTTTCCGCCCGCTCCTGCGACGAGCGACATCGGCGCGATAGCACGGATCTTGCAGTGATCCTCGGGTGTAAACTGTCGGTGTACTCGTACGTCCCCCCTGGAATCTTGGAGGATTGGCATGATCCGCACACTTTCCGCTCGAAATCTCATCGTGGGCGCTCTCGCAGTGACTTTTGCGTTGGTGGCGGTGCCTGCGTCCGCGCAGTTGACCAGTGTCATCCGCGGCAAGGTTGTCGACGGCGCCGGAAAAGCTGTCGAAGGCGCGATCGTCAAGGGCGTCTATCTGGGTGACGTCAAGCGTGAGTTCGATAACGTCAAGTCGAACGTGAAGGGCGAATTCCTGCGTGCCGGTCTGGCGCCAGGCACCTGGCAAGTCACCGCCACGAAAGAAACCCTCATCGGCAACGTCAACGTCGTTCTCAGCCTCGATCCGGCGATCGTCAGGATCGAGCTCGGGGCGCCCAAGAACGCGGCGCCGGCCGGCATGAGCGCCAAGCAGATCGAAGAGAGCAACAAGAAGCAGATCCAGCTGGAAGCCGACTTCAACGCTGCCAAGACCGCGTTCGATTCCGGCGACTTCGACGGCGCGGTCACGAACCTGCAGAAGATCATCGTCTCGCTGCCGACCTGCGCGGCCTGCTACCTGAGCATGGGCGACGCCTACAGCAAGAAGAACGATCTCGAGAACGCCGAGAAAGCGTATTTGAAGTCGATCGAGCTCGATCCGGGCAAACCGCAACCCTACGCGGCGCTGGCGACCGTTTACAACGGACAGAAGAAGTTCGACGAAGCCAACAAGATGAGCGCGAAGGCGAATGAGCTGAGCGAGGCCGCCGGCGGCGGCGACGCGAACTCGACCTTCAATCAGGCCGTCATCCTCTGGAATCAGGGCAAGGCGGTCGACGCGGAGCCGGTGTTCCTCAAGGCGACGAAGCTCGACCCGAAGATGGCGGACGCGTTCTACTGGCTCGGCATGTGCCGCATCAACCAGGGCAAGCTGCCCGATGCGAAAGCGCCGTTCCTCGAATACATGAAGCTCGCCCCGACCGGTCAGTACGCCGACCAGGTCAAGGGCATGCTGGAAATCATCAAGTAGGTGCGGACCTCCTAGGTCCGCGCGACCGGCTTGATCGCTGACAACCTTCAGGACGTGCGCCGCCGCATCGCCGCGGCGGCGCAACGTGCCAACCGCTCACCCGCCGACGTTCGCCTGATCGCCGTTTCCAAGACTCATCCAGCCGCAACCGTGCTCGAGGCCGTGCGCGCCGGCCAGATCGATTTCGGCGAGAACCGGGTGCAGGAAGGCCTCGAGAAGATCGACCAGACCCTCCTTCGCCAAGGCTCCGGAGAGGAAGCGCCTGAGCTTGAATGGCATCTCATCGGCCACCTGCAAACCAACAAGGCCAAGAAGGCAGCCGTCGGATTCGCGTGGATCCACTCGGTCGACAGCCTCGACCTGCTGCAGAAACTCGACGCGGCCGCCGCGGTCGGCGCCACGCGTCCCAGAGTGCTGATCCAGATCGATCTCGCTCGCGAGGCGACAAAGTCGGGCGCACAACTGTCGGAGGTCCCGGCGCTCATCGCCGCGGCGCGCTCCGCTCGCGCGGTCCGGCTTTCGGGCCTGATGATTGTGCCGCCGATCGCCGCAAACCCTGAAGACGCCCGTCCGTGGTTTCGCCAACTCCGCGACATTCGAGACACACTCGTGACCGCGGGCACACCGGCCGCATCGCTCAAAGAACTCTCGATGGGGATGAGCCACGACTTCGAAGTGGCGATCGAAGAAGGCGCGACGATGGTGCGGGTCGGCAGCGCGATCTTCGGTCAACGGGACTACCCGGCCCAGAGCTAGTAACCTTGGAGAGCCGTGGAGACATCAAGGCTCTGATGCCGACAGCCGCTTTGCTCATAGAGCACCTCGATCAGCTCTACACAGTGGCCGGGCCGGCTCCGCGCGCGGGCGCGCGCCAGGGCGCGATTGAGGCGACCGTGGACGGTGCGGTCGCGTGCGACGCTGCAGGCAAAATCCTCGGCGCAGGCTCCACCTCGGACGTTCGCGGCTCAGTTGCGATCACCGGCAGCACAAAGATCGTCGATGGACGCGGGCACTCACTGGTCCCCGGCTTCATCGACCCGCACACGCATGTCGTCTTCGCCGGCGATCGCCGGGATGAGCTTCGACGACGGCTGGCGGGCGCGACATACGCGGACATCGCCGCGGCCGGTGGCGGAATCATTTCCACGGTCGCCGCCACGCGGGCGGCCTCCGAACAAGAGCTGACGGACCAGTCGTTGGTACGGCTTCGAGAGATGCTCGCGGCCGGCACGACGACGTGCGAAGCCAAGAGCGGGTACGGCCTCGACACTTCCGCGGAACTCCGCGTTCTCCGCGTGATCAAGCAGTTGAACGCCGAACAACCGATGGAGCTTGTCCCGACGTTCATGGGCGCGCACGAGGTGCCGGTTGAATTCCGCGGCCGACAGGCGGAGTTCGTGCGCCTGGTGATCGACGAGATGATTCCGCAAGCCGTTGGCCTGGCCGAATGGTGCGACGTGTTCTGTGAAACCGGTGTCTTCACTCCGGAAGAATCCACAGCCATTCTCGAAGCAGGAAAACGCGCGGGCCTCAAGCCGAGAATCCACGCCGACGAGCTCGGCGCAAGCGGCGGCTCGCAGGTCGCCGCCGCGGTGGGCGCCCGGTCAGCCGATCACCTGGTTCATGTACCCGCGGACGGCATCGCGGCCATGGCCGAAGCGGGCGTGATCGCGACATTACTCCCCTGCGCGGCGTTCTACCTGAAGCTCGGCCGGTTTGCGCCGGCGCGCGACCTGATCGCCGCGGGCGTGCCCGTGGCGCTGGCCACAGATATCAATCCCGGAGGCGGATTCTCGCCGTCGATGCCGTTTGCGATGACGCTCGCCTGCTTCGGTATGAAGATGACTTTCGAAGAAGCGCTTGTCGGCGCGACCATCAACGCCGCCGCCTCGATCGATCGCGACGACCGATGCGGCAGCCTCGAGCCGGGCAAGCAATTCGACGCCGTGCTCGTTCACGGTTCTGCCATCAACTTGCTGCGCGTGGGCGCGGCCTCAATCGCCGGCGTCTTCAAGCTCGGCAAGGAAATCCACATCCATGGCGCTCATTGACCGCACCCTCACCAGCCTTCTCGACGCATTTTCATCGGCGGATCCCACGCCCGGCGGCGGGTCCGCCGCCGCCCTGTCGGGGGCGATCGCCGCGTCGCTGCTGTCGATGGTCGCCAGCATGCCGAAGTCGAAGACGAACGCCGTCGCCGAGCGGCAAGCGCTGGACGAGGCCAACAGCGAGATCGTCAAGCTCCGCGCCGAGCTGATCGCACTGATCGATCGCGACGCCGACGCCTACGATCTCGTCGTCGCGGCATTTCGGAAACCGAAAGCGACCGACGAAGACAAGGCGGTGCGAAAAGCCGCGATTCAAGACGCGACCGTCGTCGCAACGGAAGTGCCGCTCGAAACGATGACGGCCTGCGCGGGTCTGCTCAAACTGGCGGAGACGGTCGGCGCCCACGGCAATTCAAACGCCGCGAGCGATGTGGCCGTTGCGATCGAGCTCGCGCGCGCGGGCCTCAAGGGCGCGCGCTTCAACGTCGATATCAATCTCGGCGGCATCAGCGACGCGGCGATCTCGGCCGAACTGCGTACCCGCGCCGACCGGCTGCAGGCGGGCTGACCCCGGCCGTATCCCGCTGGCTCGACAGCTAGCGGACGATCGTCCCGATTCGTTCCCAACGAACGCCGTTGAGGAACGACGCTTCGTCGCTGAGCGAGAAATACATGAACTCGGCCTTGCCCTTGACGTAGCTCTTCGGCAAAAAGCCCCAGTAGCGGCCGTCCTCGGAGTTGTCACGGTTGTCGCCCATCATGAAGAACTGGTCGGACGGCACTGTGACGGGCCCGTAGTCCTGCCTGACATCCTCGCTGACCGGTTCGTTCTCGCCGCGCGGCGGCTCGATGAAGTGCGCGTACGGCTCGGCCAACGCCTGGCCGTTCACAAACACGGTCTTCCGCTTCAGCTCGATCTTGTCGCCCGGCAGCCCGATCACGCGTTTGATGAAATCGCGTTCCGGATCTTTCGGAAACTTAAACACGATGATGTCGCCGCGATGAACAGGCGAGAAGGTCATCTTGTTGACGATGAGGTGATCGCCGACGAGGAGATTCGGCTCCATTGAGCCGGTGGGAATCTTGAAGGCCTGAAAAACCCAGGTGCGCACGAAGAGCGCGAGGATCACTGCAACGATCAGCGACTCGAAGTACTCGCGAAAGACTGACTTTTTCATTCGTTGTCCGACGTCCCGATCTTCAACACAGCCAGGAACGCCTCCTGCGGGATTTCGACGCGGCCGACGCGCTTCATGCGCTTCTTGCCTTCCTTCTGCTTCTCGAGCAGCTTCCGCTTGCGCGAGATGTCGCCGCCGTAGCATTTCGCCAGAACGTTCTTGCGAAGCGGGCTGACGGTTTCGCGCGCGATGATCTTGGCTCCGATCGCGGCCTGGATGGCAACTTCGAACATCTGGCGCGGAATCAGTTCGCGCATCTTGGAGACGAGCGCGCGGCCGCGCGGATACGCATTTTCTTCGTGAATGATCATCGACAGCGCGTCGACAGGGTCGCCGTTGACGAGGATATCGAGCTTCACGAGCGGCGATTCCCAGAATCCGGTGACGTGATAGTCGAGCGACGCGTAGCCGCGCGAGATCGTCTTCAGCCGGTCGTAGAAGTCGAGCACGACTTCGTTGAACGGCAGCTCGTACGTGATGAGCACGCGGTCGCTCGACAGGTACTCGAGCTGTTTCTGAATGCCGCGTTTTTCCTGGCACAGCTCAAGAATGCCGCCGACGTGCGCCTGCGGCGTGAGGATCGTGGCCGTAATGACCGGCTCTTCGATCTTTTCAATCCGTGTGACGTCCGGAAGCTTCGACGGCGTGTCGATTTCCTCGGTCACGCCGTCGCTCGTGGTCACGCGGTACAAGACGCCGGGCGCCGTCGTGATCAGGTCCTGGTTGAACTCGCGTTCGAGCCGCTCCTGCACGATTTCCATGTGCAGCAGACCGAGGAATCCGCAGCGGAAGCCGAAGCCGAGCGCGGCCGACGTTTCAGGCTCGAAGAAGAACGACGCGTCGTTCAGCCGCAGCTTCTCGAGCGCTTCGCGCAGCTCGGCGTACTTGGAGCCTTCGATCGGGTACAACCCGGCAAAGACCATCGGCTTCATTTCCTTGAAGCCGGGGAACGGCGTCGTCGTGGGACGCGCAGCCTCGGTGATCGTGTCGCCGATCTTCGCGTCGGCGACGGTCTTGATGTTGCAGATGATGAAGCCGGCCTCGCCGACGCCGAGTGATTCGATCGGCGTGGCTTTCGGGTTGAAGACGCCGATCTGCTCGACGGTGTAGTCCTGGCCGATCGCCATCAGCTTGACCTTCGTGCCGGCGCGCATTTCGCCGTCGATGATTCTCGTGAGGATGATGACGCCGCGGTACGGGTCGTACCACGAGTCGAAAATCAGGGCTTTCAGCGGCGCGGCCGGATCGCCCTCTGGGGGGGGCAGCCGGTGCACGATGGCTTCGAGGATTTCGTGAACGCCCTGGCCGGTCTTGCCGCTGGCGAGAATGGCCTTCGAGCCGTCGAGACCGATGATGTCCTGGATCTGGCGGCGCGCTTCTTCCGGCTCGGCACCGGGCAGGTCGATCTTGTTGATGACGGGGATGATCTCGAGATTGTTTTCGACCGCGAGGTACGCGTTGGCCAGCGTCTGCGCCTCGACACCCTGCGACGCGTCCACGAGCAGCAGCGCGCCTTCGCATGCAGCGAGCGAGCGGGTGACTTCGTACGCGAAGTCCACATGCCCGGGCGTGTCGATCAAATTGAGGATGTAGCTCTGCCCGTCGTCGGCCTTGTATGTCAGCCGGACGGCGTGCGCCTTGATCGTGATGCCGCGCTCACGCTCGAGGTCCATGCTGTCGAGGACCTGCGCCTCCATCTCACGAGCCTGCAGCGCGCCCGTTTCCTCGAGGAAGCGGTCTGCGAGCGTGGACTTGCCGTGATCGATATGAGCGATGACCGAGAAGTTGCGAATAAAACGCTGATCCAAGACTCTCTATTGTAACTTCTCAACGCCAGGCCTGCGGATGATCAGCGTGCCGAAATAGAACACTGCTTGCCCACCCCAAACGAGCCTGCTAGGCTCCCATCAGGTCCTGATGGGTAAGAGCCTGATGGGAGAGACGCCTTGGCTGTAACCAATACACCGCCCGACCTCTTGCGCGGCACCGTCGATCTTCTGATTCTCCGCACGCTCCGGCATACGCCGCTGCATGGCTACGCGATCGCGCAACGCCTGCG
>JBKJHW010000047.1:0-14644 GCA_046598935.1 Vicinamibacterales bacterium
ATCCGGCTTCATGGGCAGCGAGGCCGCGCCGACGAAGACCACGGGCGTCCAGTTCAGACCCGCGGGCTCGCGAATCGACGGCCCGGACGCAGCCGCGTTCTACGCCGTTATCGCGATCATCTTCATCATTCTTGGTCTCGTGCTCGCGCTCGCCTGCGCCAACGTGGCGAATCTGCTGCTAGCCGGCGCCGCGTCGAGAACACGTGAATTCGGCGTGCGCGTGGCGATGGGCGCGTCACGCCGGCGGCTTCTTCGCCAGCTGCTGACCGAGAGCGTCGTCATCGGCCTCGCCGCAGGCCTTGTCGGATTTCTGCTGTCGGTGTGGATGGTGCCGGTGCTCGCTCGCGTCGTCAATCTGCCGCCGACGTTCGACGTCTCGCCTGATCGAATGGTCATGCTCTTCACCACGGCGATTGCGGTGTTGTCCGGCATCGGGGCCGGTCTTGCTCCGGCGCGCTATGGCGCACGCAGCGATGTGGCCGGGATTCTGAAGTCCCAGAGTCTCCAGGCCGGCTCGTCACCGAGGGCTTCACGGTTGCGCCGCGGCTTCATCGGTTTCCAGGCTGCTGTGTCGATGCTGCTGCTGGTGACGGCCGCGCTGTTTCTGCGCGCGGCCCTGCACATCACGACGTTCGATCTCGGTTTCGACGTCAACAGGCTTATTACCGTCAGTCTCGCGTATCCGCACACGTCAGCCGACGGCCCTGCCGATCGCGATCGCGTGACGCCGTACCTGCGCGCCGCGGTCGCGCGCGTGAGCGCGTTGCCGTCGGTCGAAGGCGTGTCACTCTCGCTGTCGCCGCCATTTTCCGGCGTCGTCGCCATCACGAACCAGAATCGCGATGGCTCGGAGTACATGTTCTTTGAGAACCGCACCGACGCGAGCTACTTCAAGACGGCGGGCATCCGCCTGGTGCGAGGGCGCGCGTACACGCCCGCGGAAGCCGCGGGACTGGCGCCGGTTGCGGTCGTCAGCGAGACCCTCGTCCGCGATTTCTTCAACGGCGTCGAACCCATCGGGGCTTCGCTCGCGAAGATAGGCGCCGAAAGCGGCGGCGACGGCGTCACGATCATCGGCGTCGCGGCGGATGCGCTCGTCTCACATGTGCGCGGCGGCGGTGCTGGCATGATCTATCGGCCGATCGACTCGAGCACGTTGAGCGCGGCGAGGCTGGTCATTCGAACGCCCGACCCGGATCGCACACTGCGCGCTGTCGAAACCACGCTCGCCGCGATCGACTCGCAGGTGCGTCTAATCTCATCGGTGACGCGCGAGGATGTCGAGAGGCTCATGAACGAGTCGAAAGTCCTGGCTGGTCTCTCGGGCGTCGTCGCGTTCATCGCGCTGGTGCTCTCGGTCGTCGGCGTCTTCGGCGTCACATCGTTTGTCATCGGTCAGCGCACGCAGGAAGTCGGCCTGCGCATGGCGATCGGCGCCAGTGCCGGCGACGTCGTCCGCTTATTGATCCGTCAAAACATGTGGCCAGTCCTCGGCGGGCTCGCGGTTGGTCTCGCGATCGCGTTGCTCGGCAGCCGCGTTCTCACAGCGGCGCTAAAGGGAATCAGCCCGTACGATCCGCTCGCGATTATTCCGGCGGTCGTCATTCTTGCGGGGACGGCTCTGGCGGCAGTCGCGATCCCGGCAGCGCGCGCAGCGCGCACGGATCCGGCGTCGGTATTGCGGCAGTGAAGCTGATCCACTGGGCTCTCGGAGTCGTTCGCCTTGGCGATCGCCGAGCCGAGGTGGAAGCTGATTTCAACGAGTTGTTCGAGATGCGTTCGCAGACTCGCGGGCGCGGCTATGCCATCCGGAGGTTGATCGTAGATGTGTTCAGCGTGACTCGCTCGCCGCGCCGCGGAAGTTTCGGCCAGGATTTTCGTTTCGGGTTTCGCCTGATCCGCAAGCATCCGGTGCCGATCGGCGTCACTGTCGCGGGCCTTGCGCTGGCGATCGCAGTCGTCACCGCGACCTTCGGCATCATCAACGCAATGTTGCTTCGCCCGTTCAAAGTCGACGATCCCGCGTCAGTGGTCAGCCTCAATCGGCCCGGCCCAAGGGCTTCATCGATGTGGTCGTACAGGCACTTTCTTCACTGGAAACAGAACCTTCAGCTCACGGCCACGGAAGCATCGCTTCTCGACCAAGCGGGTTTCAGCCTCACTCCAGGAGCCGACGACACCACGAATGAGTACACGCGGTTTGTCAGCGGCGGGTATCTCGCGCTGTTCGGCGGCCGTGCGCGAATTGGGCGAACACTCGTTCCGGCTGACGACGTGGCCGGTGCGCCGCATGTGGCGATAGTCAGCCACACCTTCTGGACAAGCCGTCTGAACGCTGACCAATCTGTCGTCGGGCGCACCGTGTGGATCGGCGGCTCGCCGGTCACGATCGTTGGTGTCATGGATCCGAACTTCGACGGGCCGGCGAGATTTTCGAGGCCGTTCTGGGCGCCGCTGTCGAGCTACGACGAGCTGATGCACAGCCCCGAGTTCACGGCGACGAGCAACAACCTGGTGGAAGTCTACGGACGACGCGCCGTCGGCGCCTCCATAGCGGCGGCGCAAAACGAACTGAGCACGGTGTCGTCGGGCCTGGCCACATGGCAAGGTGCGCCGGATACGACGGCGAGAACAGCCCGTATCGCGTCAGCGCGCTCGCCGTGGGCGGGTCAGGATCTGGAGAACAGGATCGTTTCATTTGCGATGCTCGGCATCGCCGGCCTCGTGCTCATGCTGGCGTGCGCGAATGCGGCGAACCTGCTGTTGGCGGGGGCGGCGTCGCGCATGCGAGAGATGGGCGTCCGTCTCGCGCTCGGCGCCACGCGGGCACGGTTGATCAGGCAACTGATTAGCGAAAGCGTTTTGCTCGGCGTCGTCGCCGGCGCTCTGGGTTTTCTGTTTTCGATCTGGCTCATGAAAATTGCTGCGCCAATGGCGTCGCTGCCGCCGGAGATTGACATGCGACCAGACATTGTCGTCGTGTTGTTCGCCGCCGGTCTTGGGATCCTGACCGGTATCGGCGCCGGGATGGCGCCGGCGCGCTACGGCGCCGGCGGCGATCTGCTCACGGCGTTGAAGGCGCAGGCCGGGCAGCAGGGTCTGGCGCCGCGACGCACCAAATTGCGCGTGTCCTTTGTCGGCGTTCAAGCTGCCGTGTCGATCTTCCTGCTTGTGGCGGCCGGCTTGCTGACTCGATCGGCGCTGTATGCCACGCGAACGGACCTGGGCTTCGAGGCCGACAAACTCCTTTCCGTGTCTTTGGATATTCCGCGAACGCCCGCGAACTACGATCGTGCCGCCGAACTCTACAACGACAATGCCCGCGCGTACCTTCAATCAGCGCTCGCGGCGGCGCGCGGTCTGCCGTCTGTTGAAAGTGTCTCGCTGGTGTTCCATCCGCCATTCGGGTTTTCGCGTTCGACGACGCAGCAGTTCAGCCACAACGGACGGTCCTACAACGTGTATGGCAGCAAGAGCGACGCCGAGTATTTCCGCACGGCGGGCTTCAAGATCGTCCGGGGTCGTTCGTTCACGGGCGAGGAAGCCGCGAGCGGTGCTCCGGTCGCGCTGATCAGCGAAAGCGTTGCCAGAGATTTTTTTCGGCGCCGCTGATCCGATCGGCCGCGATCTGACCGGCGTGCCCTCGCCATTCGGACGCAGGGGTGGCGCCAAAACGATCATCGGCATTGTCGGCGACGCCGTGACCGTCCGCTCCGACACGGAACGTCACGGCAATATCTACACGACCATCGGAACGCAGTTTGACACGCCGCCGACCTTGATTGTGCGAACCGGCAATCCCGAGAAAATCGCTCGCCAGGTGGAATCGACTCTGCTGTCGATCAATGCCGGCATCCGGCCAACCTCGAGGGCCATTAGCACGGCGGTCGCAAACTCGCGCGCGAATCAGCAGACCATCGCGATCATGGCCTCGAGCATCGCAGTCATCGCGTTCGCGCTCGCGTTGCTCGGTGTCTATGGCGTCACGGCATTTACGCTGAGCCAGCGCACACAGGAGATCGGCGTTCGGATGACACTCGGCGCTACGGCGTCGGGGATCTTCGCGTTGCTGGTGCAGCAAAGCCTGCGCCCGGTCGCGATTGGTCTCGGCATCGGACTCGCCGCCGCGTTTGCGTCCGGGCAGATTCTCGGGAGCCTGATCGGCGGCATTGGTCCGCATGATCCAATGGCGCTCGGTTTGGCAGTGACGATACTGCTGGGTGGCGCAGTGCTCGCCGTGATCGCGCCGGCGCGGCTAGCCGCGCGCACGGATCCGGCGTCGGTGTTGCGGCAGTCGTGATCGGCCGGAACTGAAGTTCCGGCCTACGTTCGGATTCCTATTTTGTCAGCGCGGCGAGCCGCGCGTCGGTCGCCACCTGTGCGACCTGGAAGACGCGCAAGACCCGCGGCCACTTTCCGACCGACGAGGCCGCAATGAAACTGATGTGGCTCGCCCTGCGCAACATCACCGCGACCTGGACCAAAGCCGCGCCCACCTGGAAACAGGCCATGAATCAATTCGCGATCCTCGACCAAGACCGCTTAAAAAAGCCAGATGTTCCCCCCTGGGCTTCGGCTTCCCTTGCTCCTGCTTCTGCCCTTCCTTCTTTCCTATTTCCTATACCTCTGATCTCTGCCCTGTGCCCTCTGCCCTATCTAGGCTCGGGGGTGTCGGAATCCAGCCCTCTCTCGTTTCAGCCCAGCCGGACAGTGCTATAAAGGAGCTGGTGCGACGCTTAGCGTTTCTCTTGCTCGTCGGTATCCTCATTGGGGAGGCCGGCGGTCTAGCCAGCGTTATCTTGCCCGAACCGTGCTCGGTGGCCGAATCGGGAACGCAGGAACCAAGCGATGGTATGTGCGCCGCAACCTGTCCGACTTGCCACTGTGCGCGGGCGTTCGACTCTGCCCAGTGGGTAAACCTTGTGCCGGGTTCCGCCGCACTTCCCTCTTGGCGGCAACCGGCGCAGCAATTACCGCAGGTTCTCTCGCACGACATCCTCCACGTTCCCAAACCCTTCCTCAGCTAGGTCTGCATTAACCGCCCACGATTGTGTGGGAATCGCGTTGACAGGCTCTTGAAGGGAGAACTATGCGTGCCGTACTTTCGGCGGCCATTGCTCTGGCTGCCACATTTCTGTGCTCAAGCACGGCGTCAGCTCAAACACTGACGCTCGCCGATGTTCTGGCGCGAGCTCGCGCTCAAGCGCCAGCGATTGTTGCCGCGCGACTGGCCGTTGACGAAGCCCGCGGCCGTCTCGCCGGGGCGTCACTGCGATTTCAGTCCAACCCCGATCTCGACCTCGGCGTGGGGAATCGGCAACAACCCGACGCCCGTTCGACCGATTTTCAGATCGGCGCCAGCCAAATGTTCGAACCTCCCGGACGTCGTCGAGCACGCATCTCTGGTGCGAATGCGGCGATTGCCCAGAGCATGGCGACCGTTGAAGAAACGACCCGCCAGGTGTTGCGTAACGCGGCCATGTTTTTCTACGAGGCTGTCTATGCCGCGGAACGCGTTCGCCTCCTGAGGACGTCGGTCGAGCTCGCCAACGGCGTGTTTCAGGCCGCAGACCGGCGCTTCAGAGCCGGAGACATCACCGTGCTCGACGTGAATCTCGCTCGATCGATGCTGGCACGAGCACGAGCGGAGCACGCGGCGGCCGAAGCAGATCGTGCGGCGTCTACCGGCGAGTTACAGAGCCTTCTTCGGCTGGAAGGATCCGTGACGGTCCAGGGCGATCTGTCACTCGCTTCTGCCCCGGACGCCGCCGCGCTTGACAGGCTGATCGATCAGCGGCCCGAGTTGCGCCTGCTCGAAGCGGCCATTCTCGAAGCCGAGGCCGACACCGCGATGGCGCGTTCTCTCTCCAAACCGAATTTCGGCGCAGGCTTACGTTACGAACATGAGGGCGCCGACAACATCGTGATCGGCAGCTTCACGTTAACCCTGCCTGCGTTCTCGAAAGGACAGGAGTTGGCCGCGACCGGATCGGCGAGAGCGGCACGCTTGCGCGCCGAACTGGATGCGGCACGCGCCCGCGCGCGAATCGAACTTCGAGCGGCGATTGCCACTTATGACCACCGCGTCGCGGCGGTACGCCTGATGGAAGCTGACGCTCTGCCTGTTCTCTCTGAAAACGAAACGCTCACCGTCCGCAGTTTCGACGCCGGCCAGATCGGCATGTCGGACCTTTTATTGATTCGCCGGGAACTCATCGAAACCCGTTCCCAATATCTTTCCCTTTTGCTGGAGGCTGTGCTCGCCCGCGTCGTGGTCGACGCGGCGGCATCGGTGCTGCGATGACGACTGCTCGAATTCTTGTTCTCTGTGGATTGCTGGGCGCTGCCGCTTGCGGAGGTTCATCCGAGGCGCCGGCGCCTCCGAAATCTGACGCCTCCGCTACCGCAACGCCCGAAAAGCACGCCGACCCCAGCGAGGTCCGGATCGAAGAAGGCATGATGCGGGATCTTCGGCTGACCACCGCCAAAGTCGAGTCACGGCGCGGTGACGACGTGGCCACGCTCCTGGGCGAACTGACCGTGGACGAACGGCGATACGCGGAAGTCGGCGTTCCGGTTGCCGCTCGCGTCGCTCGTCTTCTCGCAAACCTGGGCGACGAAGTGAAGGCCGGCCAATCGCTCGTCCAACTGCAGTCGCAGGAAGTCGGACGAGCTCGCTCTGAATATCTCCGCGCGTTTTCCCGGCTCGGTCTCGCGGAGAGTGTCCTCAAGAGAAAGCAAACCCTTGCAGTCGAACGCATCGCACCGCGGCGGGAAGTACAAGAAGCCGAAGCGGACGTCGCGGCGGCGCGCGCCGAGGTGAGGGCCGCCACGGCCGGCCTGAACGCGCTGGGGTTGCCGAAGCCCGCCGAAGGCGATCCGGAGACCGTCGCGTCGTCGACGTTCACGCTTAGTACTCCAGTCGCCGGCACCGTCATCTCGCGCGCGGCGGTATTGGGACAAATGCTGGCCCCGGAGAGACCGGCGTTCCTCGTTGCGGATCTCTCGACGCTCTGGCTGACGGTCCACGCGTTTGAGCGCGATGCCGTGCGCATCCAGAAGGGCACGAACGCCAGGGTCACATTTGCCGCGGTGCCTGGCGAAGAGTTCCGGGGACAGGTCACGCTGATTGGGAGCCAGGTGTCGAGCGAATCGCGCACGGTGGACGTTCGTATCGACGTTCGCAATCGGCGAAACGTTCTCCGTCCGGGTATGTCGGCCGCGGCCGCGTTGCCGATCGGCGTCAGCGCATTGCCCGTCACGGCAGTGCCGGTCGCCGCCGTTCAACGTGTCGGCGACAACTGGTGCGTCTTCATTCCCAAAGCCAACGGCGTCTTCGAGATTCGCAAGATCGGCCGAGGTCGCGACCTCGGCAGCGAAGTCGAAATACTGACCGGCCTTTCCGTCGGCGACACCATCGTCGTTGACGGAGCCTTCCTCCTGAAGTCCCAGGCTGAAAAGCGAGCCGACGGGCACGGGGGGCATTGAGCCCATGATCAGCCAAGCCATCAGAGCGTCATTCCGCGCGCCGCTCACAACCACGTTGCTCATTGCCGCCGGTTCCGCCATCGGGGCGTTGTGGTTACAGGACCTGCGTCGCGATGTGTTCCCGGACCTGTCGGCACCGGTTTTCAATGTCATCGCACAGAATGCCGCGATGGGCGCTGAGGAATTGGAAACGGCAGTGGCGATTCCACTGGAAATCGAGCTCGCCGGCCTGCCGGACGTCAGGCGAATTCGCTCGAACTCACAACTGGGCGTTGCGCAAGTCACCGTGGAATTCGAACCCACTGCGGACTACTACCGCTCTCGGCAATTCGTCGCGGAGCGAGTGGCCCAGGCGGCAGGCAGTCTACCGGACGGCACCGAGCCGCCTCTCATCTCGAGCCTCACCGGGCGGCTCAATGAAATCTTCGAGTTCACTCTCGAAGCGGACGCGGGCGCGGCCGACTTGATGACGCTGCGTGATCTCGCGGAGTTCGACGTCAAGAACCGCCTGCTCGCGGTGCCGGGCGTGTCGGCCGTCGAGCGCCTCGGCGGGTATCTCCGCCAGTTTCAGATTCAGATGGACCCGGAGCGAATGTCGGCCCGGCGTGTGAGCCTCGATGACATCCGGCACGCGGTGAGCGAATCAAACATCAACGCCGCCGGCGGCGTGATCGCTCAAGGACCGATCGAGTGGACGGTCAGAGCGATCGGCCGCGCCACGACCATTGACGACTTGCGAAACACCGTCGTGACGGTGAAAGGCAACGTTCCGGTGCTGCTTGGAGACGTCGCCGACATTCGCGAAGCTGCGGCGGTGCGCCGAGGGGTCGCGCATCGGCTGGCAGGCGAGGTCGTCAGCGCACGAGTCACGAAGCAGTTTGGCGCCGATACCGTGAAGGTTGCGGCTGGCGTCCGCGCGGCGATCGACGATATTCGCCGGGGTCTTCCGGCGGGCGTTCAGCTTCGCATCGTCTATGACCAGGCAGAACTGGTGACGTCGGCGCTCGGAGGTGTCGGTCGCGCTGTGATGCTGGGTGGTGTCTTCGTCGTGCTCGTCATCCTCTTCCTTCTCGGCAACGTGCGGGCGGCCATCCTCGTCACCCTGACGATTCCGCTGTCCATCGCGTTGGCGGGCCTCCTGCTGAGCCCGATGAACATCGGTCTCAACACGATGACGCTCGGAGGGCTGGCCATCGCCGTCGGCTTGCTCGTTGACGCCGCAATTATCATGGTTGAAAACATCCTGCATCGTCTTCAGGGGACGACCACGCGGGCCGAACGGCAACAACGCGCTGTTGACGCGGCCGTCGAAGTGGCGCGACCGATCGCGTTTGCCACCTTCATCGTGATCGTCGTGTTCCTGCCGCTCTTCGGCATGTCCGGTATCGAAGGACGGATGTACCAGCCGTTGGCCGCTGCCGTGATCGCCGCCATGATCGCCGCACTGGTTCTTGCGGTCACAGTCGTACCCGTGGTGGCCGGGGCGTGGCTCCGACCGGCCAAACCCGGCGCACACGAAGACGTCGCGCTGCTGCGATGGATCAAGGCGCGATATGCGCCAATTCTGGACAGGTGTCTGCGACGACCACGCACTGTAGCGCTGGTCACGTTGCTGTTCGCGGGTCCCTCGCTGGGTTTGGCGTCCATCGTCGGAAGCGACTTCATGCCCCAGCTGGATGAGGGCGCTTTCCTTCTGCAGACGATCCTTCCAACTGAGGCTTCGCTTGAAGAGGTGGACCGGCTGAACCATCGTGTTGAAGACATCCTCCGGGAGGTTCCTGAAGTTGACGATGTCGTGCGTCGGACCGGCCGCGCCGAGCGCACAGAGGATCCGATGCCCCACACCGTGTCGGACGTGCTCGTGACCCTCAAACCTGACCGCGACAGGGAGCTCGCTGAGATCGAAGGCGACATGCGCGAGCGGCTCGAGCATCTGCCCGGTATCGCGGTGTTGTTTACGACGCCGCTGGGCATGCGAATCGACGAGGGTTTGGGTGGGACACCCGCCGATGTGTCTGTGCGCGTCTTTGGACCGGATCTGCAAGAACTTTCGAGGCTCGCGGAGCAGGCTGAGCAGATCATGGCTGCGGTTGAGGGCCTGGAGGATCTCCGGGCCGAAGAACTCACCGGATTACCGCAGCTCCAGATCATGATCGACCGCCAGGCGACGGCACGCGTGGGGCTCGCCGCCGGAGATGTGATTCGGGCAATACACACCGGACTCGTCGGCGAGGAAGGCCCGCAGATCTGGCAGGGCCAGCGCCGGTACGATCTCGTGTTGCGGCTGCGCGAAGATCGCCGCAACAGCCTCGACGACTTGAAATCTCTGCTCATCGACGGTCACGACGGCACGAAGATCCCTCTCGGTCAACTGGCAACGATCACACAGACATTCGGTCCTGCATCGATCCGTCGAGAAGCCGGCACGCGCCGAATCGCCATCGAAGGTTCAGTCGCTGGACGCGATCTGGGTAGCGCGGCGGCGGAGGTACGGGAGCGCCTCACCGCTCAGCTTACGCTGCCGAGCGGGTATTTTTTTGACATCGCCGGCCGTGTCGAGAGTCAGGCTCGATCCTCGCGCGCGCTGATGATCGCAATCGCGGCGGCACTCTTTGGCGTCTTTGTGCTGCTCAACATTGCACTCGGTTCTGCCGCCGAAGCGTCTCTTATCCTCGTAACAGTTCCAATCGCTTTTGTGGGCGGCATCTTCGCGTTGATTGCTGCGGGCGAGACGTGGAATGTGTCCTCACTGGTCGGGCTCATTGGGCTGTTCGGCATTGCAGTGCAGAACAGCCTTGTGCTCGTGACCCAGGCGCGGGGGTTGGAAAGCGAAGGGCGTACGACAGCAGAAGCCGTGCGCGAAGCGAGCATCGGCCGGGTACGCCCGAAGCTCATGACAGCGGCAACAGCGACGCTGGGTCTCCTGCCCCTGCTCGTGTTGCGATTGCATGGAACTGAGATCGAACGGCCGTTGGCAACCGTCATGATCGGGGGCCTGATCACGTCGACGTTCTTTACATTATTTGTCCTTCCCGTCTTCTACCTGCGAGTACGCGACTGGCTGCGGCTCAGAGCCGAACGGGTGGCGCCATGACAAGGCTGATCACGGACAAGGCCGTCACGGCGGCCTGGGGCCGCAATGAAGGATTGGAATTTCTGCCCGACCAGACGTTTCGCGCCGCCACGCATGCCCTGCTTGCTGAGGGCGTGGTCAGTCTGTACGACCGCCACGCGTTCGGCCTGAAGGGCGCGAGTGTTTCGATGGGCGTCTCGGTCTCGGGCGCGATCGTGCCTCGCTCGATGGCGCCGCGGTATGGCGGCCGGATCTCGGCAGGGTTAGGCGTCTTTCTCGTTCTCAGCCCGCCGCGCCACGCGCACTGACCCGGTCTCTTGCAGATCGGCAGCCGCGCGGCGCGCGAGAGATCGTACAGACGCGAGAGTTCGTTCCGGCTGTTCAGCGCCTCGCGCGCCCTTCGCTGTGCCGCCGAAGACGGCTGATTAAAGACGAAATTTGACGCGCAGGCACCAAAGGTCTAGTGTGAGATTCGACGCCTAAGACACGGCAACGTGTCGCGGGGGACCCAACGGCACGATCAACGTGCCACGGGGCGAATCGTCCGACGACGCTGCGATCCGAGTGGATCGAATAGCGGCGGAGGACGTAGAGGACTCCAATCCTCGAGCCCGGCAGCTAACCCCGTCAGCGAATTGGAGTTTCGTCGTGCACGCTCGTCCAGAAAAATCCCGTTTTGTCGCCTGGCTGCTGTCCGGCCGTTCTGAGCACCCGAACGCGGTGCCCGTTCATCACACCGCACCGTGGTGGCAGGTGATGTGCCTCACCGGAGTCGACTACTTCTCGACTCTCGGATACCAGCCGAGCATTGCCTTTCTGGCTGCCGGTTATCTCTCGCCGATCGCAACGCTGATGCTGGTTCTGCTGACGCTGTTCGGAGCGCTTCCGGTCTACAACCGTATTGCGCGGCTCAGTCCGCACGGCCAGGGAAGCCTGTCGGTTCTTGAGGAGCGCCTCCCGCGATGGCGCGGCAAGGCCGCGGTGCTGGGCCTGCTGGGTTTTGCCGCCACCGATTTCATCATCACCATCACGCTCTCGGCCGCCGACGCGAGCGAGCACATCATCGAAAACCCGTTCGTGCCTGAGTGGATGAATCACCAGATGGGCGTCACGCTCGTGCTCGTCGCCCTGCTGGCCGCGGTGTTCCTCCGAGGATTTCGCGAAGCGGTTGTGATCGCGGTGTTCGTCGTCGCGGCATATCTGGCGCTCAACGCTGTGCTCATCGGCTATGAGCTCGTGCAGCTCGTCACGCATCCGTCTCTATTGTCTGACTGGTCGCACAACCTGTTCGCGCAGCAATCCAATCCGGCGATGATGCTTCTCGTCGCTGTTCTGTTGTTCCCGAAACTGGCACTCGGCCTGTCGGGGTTTGAGACCGGCGTAGCGGTGATGCCGCTGGTGGCCGGGAGCGGAGACACGGACGAGGCGCGGCTGGAGTCGCGAATCGTGCGAACGCGCCTGATGCTTCGCACCGCAGCGTTGATCATGAGTGTGCTCCTGATCGCCAGCGCGATCGTGACCGCGACGATGATTCCGGCCGCGGCGTTTGCCGACAACGGGCCGGCGAATGGCCGCGCGCTCGCGTTTCTCGCGCACCGAGATCTCGGTGTCACGTTTGGAACCATCTACGATATTTCGACGATCGCCATTCTCTGGTTTGCCGGAGCGTCGGCGATGGCGGGCCTCCTGAATCTCATTCCGCGCTATCTTCCGCGGTACGGCATGGCGCCGGATTGGGCGCGGGCCACGCGGCCTCTGGTCCTGCTCATCGGTTTGGTTGGCGTGATCGTCACGATCATTTTCGATGCGGACGTCAATCAACAAGGCGGCGCGTACGCGACCGGCGTACTTGTGTTGATGAGCTCCGCGGCGATCGCCGTGACGCTTTCGCATCCGTCAGAGCGGAAATGGCTGGTCCCGGTCACGCTGGTGTTTCTCTACACGACGGTCGTCAACATCATCGAGCGGCCTGAAGGCATTCACATCGCCGCGTGGTTCATCGTCACCATCATCGTCGCTTCGCTGGTGTCCCGCGTCATGCGGTCGACTGAACTCCGAATCGACGGCGTCAGCTACGACGACGGCGCCGAAGGATTCATCAAGGAAGCGATTGCGGGCGGCGCGCTGCATATCATTGCGAACCGGCCCGACCAGGGCGACGCCGCCGAGTACGCGAAGAAGCTCGCCGAGGCGTCGACGTCACATCATCTGCCGGACGACGCCCCGGTGTTGTTTCTGGAAGTGCGGCCTGGCGACGCGTCGGATTTCTCGAATGTGCTTGAAGTCACTAGCGCGATCGTGGGCGGCCACCGGGTGTTGCGTTGCTCGAGCCCTGCAATCCCGAACGCAATCGCGGGCCTCCTGCTCAACCTGCGCGACAAAACAGGAGTGACGCCGCATGCGTACTTCGGCTGGAGCGAGGGCAATCCGATCGCGTATCTATTTCGTTTTCTCGCCTTCGGCGAGGGGGATACGGCTCCGGTGTGCCGGGAGGTGCTCCGCAAAGCGGAGCGCGACCGGAAACTCCGCCCTCGAGTGCATCTGGGCTGAAGCGGGGATTCGAACCCCGCTTCTCCGCTAACTCTCCTGCAGCGGCAGGTCCGGCACGCGCGGCAGTACGCGCGTGAACTGGCCGCGCTGCAGCAGCTCGCGGCCCTTGCCGCCGCGGCCCGTCACGCCGTACTTGGCCGTGCTGATCGACTGCTCGGCCCCGCGCGTCGTCTCGACCGTCATCAAGTCACGGTCGCCGCTCGACGCGATGAACCCCAGCAGCCGGTCGTCTTCCTTCTGCAGTTTGATCAGAATGACGCCGCGGCCCGGACCTGACAGGAAGTTGATCTCGTCGATCTTGCAGATCATCGCGCGCGCCTGACGCGTGGCGGCGATGATTGTTTCCTTGCCGTCGATTTTCTCGACGCCCACGATCTCCGCTTCTTTGCCGGCGCGCGCATACCGTCTGCCGGCGCGCGTGCTCGGCTCCACAAATCCTTCGAGCGAGAACCGCATCGCGTAACCGTCGCTCGACACCGCAACGGCATGCACCTTGGGCGGAACCTCCGGCTTGGTCATCTTGATATCGCCCACCTGCCGCGGATCGAGACTCAACGCGGCCACGACCTTCTCGCCGTCCTTGAGCTTGAACAGCTTCTGAATCGGATCGCCGTACCCGGTCGACGCCGGGATATCGGCGATCTTCGCCGTGTAGGCGGCGCCGTGATTGGAGAAAAACACGACCGTCGCGCGCGTGCTGCCGGGCATCACCGCCAGCACCGCGTCGCCCTCGCGCGTCCTCGTCGTCGCCAGATCCTTCACTTCCTTCTGCCGCTTCACCCAGCCGTCGCGCGTGACAATGACGACGTTGTCTTCCTCGATGATGAAGTCGTCGGCGCTGTATTCCGTTTCGACGACGTCTTTCGCAATCTCCGTGCGGCGCGCATCGCCGTAAGTCTTCTCGATCAGCTCGAGCTCCGCGCGGATGATGGCCCAGCGATCGGCCTTGCTCTTGAGGAGCGTGCCGATTTCACGCGAGCGCTTCCGCCGCTCGGCGAGCTCCTTCTGGATCACCATGATCTCGAGGCGCGCAAGTCGGTAGATCTTCAGTTCGAGGATCGCGTCGGCCTGCTCGGCGTCGAGCGTGAACCGCGCCATGATCTTCTCGGCCGCGTCCTGCTTGCCCTCGGACTTGCGGACGATCCTCAGGATCTCGTCGAGCGCGTCGAAAACGGTTTCGAAGCCTTCGAGGATATGAATGCGTTTGCGTAGCGCTTCGAGTTCGTACTCGAGCCGCCGCGTGACGACGTGGAAGCGGAAGTCGAGAAAGTGCCAGAGGATTTCGTGCAGCTCGAGCCGTTCGGGCTTGCCGACGGCCGGGTTCTCGGTCGGGACGAGGCAGGTGAGGTTCACCGGGAAGTTCGACTGCAGGGGCGTGTTCTTGTAGAGGTACGCCATCACGAGATCGGGATCGGAATCCTTCTTGATCTCGAGCGCGATCCGCACGTCGTCGGTCGACAGATCCTTGACGTCGAGAAGATGCGGGAGTTTCCGTGAGAGCGCCACGTCGGCGATGCGCTCGATGAGCGTCGC
>JBKJHW010000081.1:0-6686 GCA_046598935.1 Vicinamibacterales bacterium
CGCGACGTCGCGTTCGCTCCGGCTGACCCTAACCACAAGAACAGGTTAGCGACCGGGTGCGTCTCGAGAGCGGGCCGCCGCGAGCGCCAAAGCAGCCAGGCCGCCGGCAGCGTGAGGAGGAGCGCCCACGGATAAGCGAACGCGACCACCCGCTACCTGCGCCCGGCGATTACGGCCGCTTGAACGAGGGCGTCGAGCGCGCGATCGAAACTCATCGACGACCGCAGCTGGACGTACGGCATTCCGTGCGTGCGGCAATGCGCGCTGATGTCGGCCGTCATCTGCGCAAACCGGCGGCGATACGCCGTGACGTCGGCGCGCGCGCTCGCCGATCCCTCGACATCGACGACGCGAGATCCGTCCGGGATCGTGGGATCGGCCTCGTCATCAGTGACGACCTGCACAACTGCCGGATCGAGGCCGCGGCCGGCCAGCGCGTCGATCCCGTCGAGCCCGAAGCCGGGCGCGTAGAAATCTGAAATGACCACGATGAACGCGGGCGGGCGAACGCGGTGGGCGAGCTCCGTGAAGACCGGCGTCAACTGCGAAGCGCCCGACGGACGCGCGCGACCCAGCTGATCGAGTGCCTGGTGAAGATGCGCCCGCCCGCGTGCGGCCGGAAGATGCGTGTGCAGCGTGTGGCTGAATAGCGAAAGACCCGCGAGATCGCGACGGGCAATCGCGACGTAGGTGACGGCGGCGGCGATGCGCGCCGCCCAGTCGAACTTCGCCTGCATCGAGCGGCTCGTGTCCAGCGCGACATGCACATGCGCCTGGCCCTCCGACTCGCGTACGCGGACGGCGAGCTGGCGGAGCCGCGCTTCGGCGTTCCAGTCGATCTGCCGCGGGTCGTCGCCCGGCTGGTACGGACGATGGTCGGCGATCTCGAGTCCGTACCCGCGCGCGCGCGCGTGCCGGAGCCCGGCGGTCGAAGCAGCCGCGTGCGATGCGGCCGTGCCAAGAGTCAGCCGGTCGAGCCGCGCGGTTTCCTGCGGCGACAACAACTCAGTCGGTCCCGGCCGAGGCGATCACGTCGGCCACGAGCGCGTCGATCGAGACATGTTCCATCTCGGCCTGAAAGTTCACGAGCACACGATGGCGCAGGGCCGCCGGTGCGACCGCGCGGATGTCATCTTTCGCGACGTGATGGCGGCGGTTGAGAAGCGCATGGGCTTTGGCGCCGAGAATGAGCGCCTGGGCCGCGCGCGGGCTCGCCCCGTAGCGCCCGTACTGACGGATTCTCAACGGCGCTTCATCGGCGTCCGGATGCGTCGCGCGGACCATTCTCAGCGCCATCCGAAGCACGTCGTCAGCCACCGGCACCTCGCGGATGAGCGTCATCATGCCCGCGACGCCGGCCGCGTCGATTTGCGGCGCCGGCGTGACGCTTCGTGTACCGGTCGTGCGAGTCACGATCTCAGCAAGCTCGTCGGTCGTCGGCGACGGCATCAGCAGCTTGAAGAAGAACCGGTCGAGCTGCGCTTCGGGCAGCGGGTAGGTGCCTTCCATCTCGATCGGGTTTTCGGTTGCGAACACCGCGAACGGCGCAGCGATTTCGTAGGTGGTGCCGAACACCGTGACCTGCTGCTCCTGCATCGCCTCAAGAAAAGCGGATTGCGTCCGCGGCGTCGCGCGGTTGATTTCGTCGGCCAGCACGATGTTGGCGAAGATCGGTCCTCTGTGAAACGAAAACTCGCGCGAGCCATGCGCTCCGTCGACGAGGATGTTCGTGCCCGTCACGTCGCCCGGGAGCAGATCGGGCGTGCATTGCACGCGCGAGTACGACAGCTTGAGCGACTGCGCGAGAGTCCGGACGAGCAGTGTCTTCCCGAGTCCTGGCGCGCCTTCAATCAGAGTGTGTCCGCCGCAGAAGAATGCGATCAGCGCCTGCTCGACCAGCGCGTGGTGCCCGACGAAGGCAAGGCGCACCTGATCGGTGACGTGCTGGAAAGTCGCGCGAAAAGTCTCGGCGCGCTGTTCGGCGGATTGCGGTGAGCTCATCGGGGTGTCTTTCTCTGTGACTGAAGTGACTGACGTGACTGCAGCGCCGCGAAATAGCGTTCGACGATCGCGCGTCTCGCCGCCGGTACGCGGCCGGCGGCCAAATCAGATTCCGCACTGGCCGCCGCGAGCCGAAGCCGATCGGCGCGCTCCAGGCCGGCCGCGCCGGATCCCGCGGCTTCGGCAGACTCGTGAATCGCGCTTGCTGCTGGTCGCGCCGTCGCGGCGACCGGCGTGGCGGCCGTAGACGCCGCCGCATTCTCGGCTTGTTGTGGTGCGCGAGAGTCCTGTTGTTGCTCCTTGGCAGAAGACGCGGCGTTGCCCGACGGAAGTACCAGGGCTGTCGCCGACGACTGCGGCGCGCGTTCTGCCGGCGGTTGCCAGATCAACGCCAGCAGAGCTACCTGTGCGACGACGAGGAGCGCCGCCCCGTGCCGCCATCGGCGCGGCAACTCAATCGGGTACATCGCGCGCGGCGATTGCCGTTTCAGCGCCGCGACCGCGTCGTCGCGAACAAGCTGAACGAGCGGCGACGCTGACCCGCCGCTCGACTGCGCGGCCGTGATCACCAGGTCCTGCAGACGCGCCCGGTCGTCGACGCGGCGCGCGACATCCGCCGGCGCTGGACGCTGTCGTACCGCCCAGATGACGCTGACCACCAGCCCGCTCGCAATGACGGCGGCAATCGCCAACGCCTGACGGAATCCCGCCAGCCACAGGATCTGTACGATGACAGCCGCGACCGGCATCGTCAGCATCGCACTACGCACGACCGCTACGAACACAGCGCGCCGCGCGAACGGCTCCAAGGCAGCCGGCAGGTTCGAGTCTCTACCCACGTCCGGCCCTGCGCGCTCTGATGCCGGCAGCCGCCATCGTCATCAGCGCGATGCCTGCGGCAAGCGGCGCCGCGATACGAAGCCAGGTTTGATCGATGATCTGAATAGCGACAGCGGCAATGAGCGAAAGCGCCATCGCCGTGCACCAAACCCCGACACGGTCTTCGACAGCGACATTCGCGACGGCCGTGACGCCGACGCACAACAGCGCGAACCCGATCGCCGCGCCGATCTGCGCCGCAACGTCACCTCTGGTCGCGGCCGATGCTTCCCCGGCCGCCGCAAACGCGGGCACGGCCACGATGGTGAATATGACGCCGAGAACAGCGGCGACCGCAAGTCGTGCGCCGTACACCGACTTCACCGGCCGGCCCGTGAGGGCGCTCCAATCCAACAACCCCCGCGCGTCATCGTCAGAGAGCGCGTAGGTCGATAGCCAGGTGATAAGCACCGCGCCGAGAATTCGATCGGCGGCCGTCAGCTGGTGAAGGACTGATGCATCCCACAACGGAACGCCGCCGGTTGGCCCCCAGATGCCGACGAACGCGGCGGTAGCGATTGCGTGGAGAGTCACGGCGACCGGCCATATTGCGCGGCGGGTGAGGATCTGTGCTTCGTGAAGGAGGAGGGCGATCATCGGCCGGCCCCCACGCTGACGACCGAGTGGCTGACTGCGCGAACGTCCCGCTCTTCGCCGCCGATTATCACAATCGCCGCCGGTGTTCCGCTGAGCGAACGAATCCAGTCGATGGCGTTCTGGCGGACGTTCGTGTCCATTCCGGCGAACGGCTCGTGGAGTACGGCGACGTTGGCGGCGGGAATGAGCGCCGCCAACAAGGCCGCCGCCGATCGCGCCGCAGAGGTGTCCAGTCGCGCGCGCGGATCTACCCCAAGCCGGCTCATGCCGTCGGCCGCGGGGAGACGGAGTGAGCCGCGCGCGGCGACGACTGCCGCGACGTGCTCGCGAATGTTGGTGAAGCGGTTCGTAGCCCGTGCGAGACACACGCTTAATTGCGAGCGCGCCCGGTTGTCGCTGAGGATGTCGGCGCCCCCGACGAGCACGCGGCCGGCGATCGGTGCCCGGATTCCGCAGATCGCTTCACTGAAGCGAAGCAGCACCGCCGCGTCGCTGCCAAGTAGGCCTGTGCATTGCCCGGCCGGCGCGTCAAAACTCAACGCCGGCCCTGACGCCGCCACCGTTAAGCCTTCAACGCGAAGCATAGCTCTCCGCCGCGGCAACAGCCGGACCCGGCCAGACGTGAAAAATCAGGAACGCGCTTCCGCGCGTCCGAATGCTCGCGGCCGTCGCCGACCACTCCAGCCAGTCCGGCGGCAGCTTGCAGACGACAGTGTCGCCGGGCGAAAGCGCTACCGGCCGGGACGCGAGGGCGGACGCGCCGCTCTCAATCGTGCCGATTGCGGCAGGATTCTCCGCTCGCAGTTCGCAATCGCGCAGGGCGAACGGTGCGCGGTTCGCGATCGTCATTTCGCCGCCGCTCGACGTCACGCTCAGCCACTCGCGATCGAGCGCGCCGTTCACATCGAACCGCGAGCGAACGCCGCGCCCCGACGTTCGCCGGTAGATCGGCTGGCCGTCCGCGGTGATGATGCTCTCTGAGTTCTGCAGTCCGTACAGAACGTCGAGCGACACGTCTTTCATCGCCGGTGTGAGGGTGACTGTGTCGCCGCCGGGATGTTCGACCTCGCCCTTCATGCGTACCATCGACTGCGGCACGCCCGAAAACTGGTGGACGAACGACGATGACTGCATGTCGACGTCGCGGGAACTCTTCGTCACGAGCGCGACGCCGGCGGCGGAGATCGCGACGGGGATGCCCGCCAGAAGGAATGCCGGCGCGCGCCGCCACGACGCGAGCGTCGTGGCCAGACACAGCGCGACGACGAACAGCACGAGGCTGAGCGACGTGCGATCGGCAAGCCGCGACTCGCTGTCGAATGGCGCGGCCACCGGATCGACCGAGCCGCTGTCCTGCCACCACCGGATCGCCTGCCACAGGGCGAGCGCGCGCGCTGATTCACCGGGCAACGCGGCGCTCCGGCTCGTCCACGCAACCTCGTCGGCCAGATCGAATGCGCGCGCGGTTGCCGGCGCCTCGGTTTCAGGAATGCTCACCGTGCACGAAGTGCTTGCGGACGTGTCGCCGACGCAGACGCGAATGACGTCTGCGGTGTCCGCCGGGATGAGCGTCAACGGAGTGTCGCTCGCTGTCAAGATCGTGCCGTCGATGCCTGCAATCGAGACGTGCACGCCGGGCGAGGCGGCGATCGTGCGCACGAGCAGTGTGATGCGTTCCGTCGACGAAGGCGCGAGGTCGAGATCGCGGCGCGACACGGCGCTGCCCCATTCCACCGACAGCGTGCCTTTGAGCCGAGCCTCGCCTGCGTTCACCGTGACCTCAACCGGCAGCCAGCGGCCCGGACGCGCGGCGCCGCCGACGCCCGCGCGCACCGAAATCGCCGGCGCTGCCGCATCCCACAAATAACTCGGCGCGGCCGAAGCCGCGCCGATCAGGCCGGGCACAGAGGCCGCGCCGATCAGGCCCGGCACAGAGGCCGCGCCGAGAAGAGCTGCGATGAGCAGCGCGCGATGGATCACCGGCGGCCTACTTGAGAATCGCCTCGAACGCCGTGAGGACGAACGCCGTCACGAGGCGCGGGTTGTCCTGCATTTCGTCCTTCACGGGGTTCACCCAGAAGCCGTCGCCGTGCTGGAGCGAGATGAGTTTCTGCGAGAGCTCTTCGCGCCAGTTGTGGCGCCGCCCGTTCGCATCGGTGAATGTCGGTTCGCCGAGCGCCGCAAGCGCCTTGGCCATCACCATGTAGTAGTAGTAGACGGTCTTCTGGCCGAAGCCGGGATTCTCATCCACCGTGTAGTTGTTGCGCACCCACTTCATGACCGCCTGCACGCGCGGATCCGTCTTCTTCAGGTTCGCCCATGAGTAGCTCAGCAAACCCGCGTAGCTCACGCTGCCATACGAACGCGTCGGGCCATCCGGGCTGTACGAAAAACCCGGGTAGTAGACGAAGCCGCCGTCGTTCGACGCAAACTTCTGATCGTTCGTCTCGCTGTTGTTCTGTGATCGCTGCAGGAACGTCAGCGCTTTCTGAAACGCCGCGTCGTTGGCCGGCGTGCCGGCGTCATGAATCGCGCGCAGCGCGTATTCGAGACTGACGATGTCGGCTTTGCGGTCGGGACGCGTCGCGCCGCCGTAGCCCATGCCGCCGTACCAGAAGTCGGTCTTCGCGATGCCCTCGCCCTCATCGAGCAGGTTCTCTGCGAGATACACGGACGCCGCTTTGATCAGCTTCTGATCCTGCGGCCGGCCGGCCGCCGAGAGCGCGCTCACGGCAACGGCCGTGATGTAGTGCGGAATCGCCTGCTCGTACATCCCGCCGTCGGCCTTCGCGAGCTTGGCGAACGCGTCGAGCGTCGGCGTGACGTGCTTGATGTTTTCGGCCTTCGGGGAACTCGGATCGTTGAGGATCGCGATGGCGGCGACGCCGCTGACACCGTAGTTCTTGTCCCAGAGACCATCAGGCCCCTGTTGCTTCTTCAGGTAGTCCATGCCCTTTTTGAGCGAGGCCATGACCTGCGCGCGCGTTGCCGCGCTGAGTACCGGCGCGTCGGCGGGGCTTTTGGCCTGCTCGGCGTGAACCGGGGCGATCACGAGGATGCCGGCGCACAGGGCGGCGAAGGGTATGAGTGAGAAGAGTGAGCGTTTCATCGTTTAGTGACTCCTGGGACCAAAACGAGACACGCCATGCGCGGCGAGCCCCGAGACAGCGTAGACGGCGCACGCCGTCGTCCACGCCGGCAATGCCATG
>JBKJHW010000107.1:0-6183 GCA_046598935.1 Vicinamibacterales bacterium
GCGTTGGCCGCGTCGACCATCGCTGCCGCGTTGAAGTGGCGGTAATGGTGATCAATGAACTTCGAAATCGGACCAGGCATGACGGTATTCTAAGGCACCCATGGCGTGGAATGTCGCACAGGCGTTGGTCCTTTTAGGATCTGGAGCCCTCGCAATCTGGGTTGGCATCACGGCGTTCCAGCGCCGGTCGGTCCCGGGCCATGCGTGGCTCGGCTGGCTGCAGATGGCGATTGCCTTCTGGTGCACCACGAGCCTCCTCCACACGCTGCTCGATTCGACGCCGCCGCGCGTCTTCGTTTCCCAGTTTCAGTATTTCGGGATCATGGCGCTGCCGGTGTGCTGGCTGGAATTTGCGCGGGAATATACGCGGCGCCCGGCGCCGACGCTGCCCTGGCTGATCTGGCTGATCCCGGCGGTGACGGTCGGCATGGCATTCAGCAACGGATCGCATCATTGGCTTTGGAAAGAGTTCCGCGAGATCCCGAACGACGGGTTCGTGCGGCTGCAATACGTGCACGGGCTGTGGTTTCCGGTGGCCGCGGCCTTCACATATTTGTGTATCGCGACGGGCACCATCTGGATGTTCAAGGAAGTCCGGCACCAGCCGCAGCAGTACCGGCTCCAGACTGTGGTGATGTCGGTCGCCCTCTTGATTCCGTGGATCGGCAACCTTCTGTATCTCGGCGGCCTCCTGCCGCCGGGTCTCGATCCCACGCCAGTCGCGTTTGCGGCCTCGGGCGGCTGTTTTGCGGTCGGGTTGTTCAGGTACGAGCTGTTCGATCTTGTGCCTGTGGCGCGCACGGTGCTCTTCGACAGTCTGGGCGACGCGTCGCTCGTGATTGATCGCGAAGGCCGGGTCGTGGACAGCAACGCGGCGGCGCGAAACATGACCGGCGGCGCCGAAATTCCGCTCGGCCAGCCGATTGAGAAAGTGATTCGCTGGTGGAACACCCGCCCGCGCCTGGGGACGAGCGACGAAGTGGTGCATGTCGGCGCTCAGGCGTTCGACGTGCAGTTGCGGCCGGTGCTCGACACGTCGGGCGACCTTTCCGCGTGGCTCGTGGTCATTCGTGATGTCACCGAGCGCGAGAAAGCGGAAACGCAGCGGCGCGCGCTCGATCACCGGTTGATGGAACAGCAGCGCGTCGAGTCGTTGAGCCTTCTTGCCGGCGGCCTCGCGCACGATTTCCGCAGTCTGCTGCAAGGCATCATGGGCAACGCGGAGCTGGCGGCCATGCAGAACACCGACAACACCACGCTCCAGGAATCAGTCACGGCGATCAACGCCGCCGCCGAACGCGCCTCCGAACTGGTCACCCGCATGCAGGACTATGCGGGCCAGCGGCCGCAGCCCGTTGAGGATGTCGATCTTTCGGCCATCACGCTCGACATGGTGGCGTTGCTCCAGCGGTCGACGGCCCGGCATTCGCGGCTGATTCTGGACTTGCCGCCCGGCGCGGTCCACGCGATGGGCGATCCGACACAACTGCGCCAGATCCTGCTCAACCTCGTCAACAACGCAGCCGAAGCGGTGAAGGACAGCGGCACGATCACGGTGCGGTTGTCGCTCTCGACCGGCGAGCGGTCGGAGATTTCGACGGCAACGTTCGACAATTCCGCCGGCCGCCGCCCGCCCACCGGCGAGTTCGCGGTGCTGGAGATCACCGACACGGGCCCGGGCATCGACCCGAAAACGCTCAGCCGCGTCTTCGACCCGTATTTTTCAACCAAGGCCGCCGGCCGCGGCCTTGGCCTCTCGGCTGTACTCGGGATCGTCCGCGGCCATTCCGGCGCCATCCGCATCCGCAGCGAGCTCGGCGCGGGCACGTCTGTCCGGATCTGGATCCCCGCCGCTTAACATGCCTCGCCTTTTTGTCTCGCCACTGCGCCGGGTGTCCGCCGAAGGCGTCCGCAACGACCAGGACCTTCTCGCCATCGAGGCGCCCTTAACCATTGAAGTAACGCCATTTGGCGCCGCCGCGCAATCACTCGGCGTCTTCCTGAGAACTCCGGGAGACGACGAGGCGCTCGGGTTGGGGCTGCTGTATTCGGAGGGCGTTATCCGGACGACCGGGGACGTGGCCGGGACGAGGTTAACGATGGCGTCGGATGGTGCGAGCGCCACGCTCGGCGTGGCGCTCGCACCGCACGTCGCGTTCGACGCGGCTGCGCTCGGCCGCTCGGGTATTTCGAGCACCTCGTGCGGCCTGTGCGGCCGCCTGACGGATCAGCTGGGGCACAAGTTACCCGCGGTAAGAAAAACGACATCGGGTGTCGTTTCCGAAGAAACGACACCCGATGTCGTTTTTTCCCTGCCCCAGCTGCTGCGCGAGGCGCAGCAGCTGTTCGAAGAAACCGGCGGCGTGCACGCCGCCGGTTTCTTCGATCACCAGGGCGTGCCGGCCGACATCGCCGAAGATGTCGCCCGGCACAACGCCGTGGACAAGATCGTTGGCCGCGCGTTCACGCGCGGCCAACTTCCGGCGAGCAGCATGATCCTGGTCGTGAGCGGCCGCGTGGCCTTCGAGATTGTTCAAAAGGCCGCGATGGCCGGCGTGCGCACGCTCGTCGCCATCGGCGCGCCCACCAGCCTCGCGGTTCAAGCCGCCCGCGAGGCTGGCCTGCAGCTCATCGGCTTCGCCAAGGACGATCGCTACAACATCTATTGAGATCGGGACTTAGTGCGCCGCACTAAGTCCCGATCTCTTTCGCACTCACTAAGTCCCGATCTCCGCTCTATCCTCCGCTCTATTTAAGAGACGACAAATACGCGACGAGCGCATTGAGATCAGCGTCGCTGATCTTTCTCTTCGTTTTGAGCCACTCTGACATGCGGACGGCCGGCTGTTTCGGCATGGCGCGTTCCATCGCCGCCGTATCGGTCATCCAGCGGCGAATATCGGCTTCCGAGAGTCGCGCGGCGACGCCGTCGAGTTTGAAACGGATATTCCCCTCGCCGGAAATCATGTGGCACGTCGCGCACTTGCGAGCCTCGTAGACCCTTCGGCCGGCGGCGGCCGGATCGCGGGCGGCGTCCTGCGCGAGCACGAGGTTCACGACGAAGAGAATCGCCAGCGCCATTGCTTCGATAGTAAACTTTCCCGAAATGACATGGCTGAGAAAATATCCGTTTGGTCCGCTGGAGTGGCGCGTCCTCGAAGCCCTCTGGTCCCACGGCGGAGCCGCGTCGGTGCGGGACCTTCAGCCGCGTTTCACGGACATCGCGTACACGACACTGATGACCACGCTCGACCGGCTGCATCGCAAGGGCGTGCTCGGCCGGACGAAGAACGGCCGCGCGTTCCACTACACGCCGCAGCATTCGCGCGTCGAGCTCGAGTCATCGCTCGCAGCCGGTGCGATGCGCGACGCCATCCATCGCGACGAGGCGTCGCTCCGCCCGCTGATGTCGTTCTTCGTCGATGCGGTCGGTGAGCACGATCGCGAAATGCTCAAGGAACTCGAATCGCTTGTGCGCGCGCGGCGCGCCGAACTGGAACGGAACCAGAAGTGACGTTCGACGCGCGGTTCGTCGTGGTCGTGTGGGCGGCATTTGCATGCGCCAACGTGGCTGCCGCCTGCGTGGCTGCCTGGCAGTGGCGTCATCGCACGCCGCCGACGGCGCCGCAGGATCGCGCAGCGTTTCTCCTTCGCATCCGCCTGCTGCCGCTTGTCGCGTCGTTGCTCTGGGCCGCCCTCGCGATGAGCTCCTTCTTTATCTTCGAACCGCGCGCTGACGAGCGCACCGGCTTCGTGCTGCTGGCGCTGGCCGTTTCGGGCGCCGCGCTCGTCGTTTCGGCGGCCGGCCGGTTGATCGTCACGCTGGTGCGGCATCGCCGCGTGGTCGCCGGCTGGCTCGCGTCCGCAACGCCCATCACGCTCGCGAGCGTCAGCATTCCGGTGCTTCGCGTCGACTCCGTATTCCCGATTGTCGCGGTCGTCGGCGTGTTTCGTCCCAAGCTCGTGATCGCCCGATCCGTCCTCGACGCCTGCACAGACGAAGAGCTGACGGCCATTCTCGATCACGAGTGCCGTCACATCGCGCGCGGGGACAACCTCCGCCGCACATTGATGTTGGCCCTGCCCGACCCGCTCGGCTGGATGCGGATCGGCCGCGATATCGACCTGGCCTGGCATGACGCGACTGAAGAAGTCGCGGACGAAGCCCCCGGCTCCGATCGCGGCGACGCCGGCCGCGTTGCCCTCGCGTCCGCGCTGATTCGAGTCGCGAAGATGGTGCCGGCCGGCCAGCCGCTCGCGGAAATTCCGGCCAGCGCGCTCTACCGCGGCGAGCCGCTCGAACAGCGCGTGCGCCGGCTCCTCCACCCCATCCCGCCGAGGCCGCGCGCGCCGCGCCACTACCAGTGGCTCGCGCTCGCCGGCGTCGTCGGCCTCAGCATTGTTCTGCTCGGCCCGATTCACGAACTGCTCGAAGTCGCCGTGACTTTCCTGCCCTAGCCGGGATGCGCTGGAACTTTTTCAAGAAACGCGCCGCCTCGGTGCATCCGGATGTGGCTCTGTGGTGGAACGACGCGAATGCCGAGGTCGCCGAATCGGTCGGCGCGCCCGATCACGCCGATGCGCTGGCCGCCACCGTAATCGGGGAGCGGCTGAAGCAGCGAGAGCATTGGTGAGATAATTTCCCCCGCGATGCAGCTCGGCACCGACATTCTCTTCGATCGGCAACTCCTCAAAGGCCGCACCGTCGGCGTCGTCTGCAACCCCGCGTCGATTGACGCAAAGTTTCAGCACGTCATCCAGCGCGCCGAAGCGGCGGGCGTCACCGTCGGCGCGATCTTCGGCCCGCAGCACGGGATCAGGTCGGATCTGCAGGAAAACATGATCGAGACGCCGCACGCAACGGCGTGCGTCGGCACGACGACGAAACGCCGCGTCCCGGTGTACTCGTTGTATTCGGAGACGCGCGAACCGAGCGAAGAGATGTTGCGCGGCCTCGACGCGCTGGTGATCGACCTGCAGGACGTCGGCACGCGAATCTACACCTACATCTACACGATGGCGCACTGCCTTCGCGCGAGCGCGACGCACGGCATTCCCGTGATCGTCTGTGACAGGCCGAACCCGATCGACGGCGTCGCGGTCGAAGGACCGGTGCTCGAACCGGGGTACGAGTCGTTTGTCGGCCAGTACCCCATTCCGATGCGTCACGGCTGCACCATCGGCGAGCTGGCGAATCTCTTCAACCAGCATTTCGGCATCGGCGGCAAGCTGGAAGTCGTGAAGATGACGGGCTGGGACCGCACGAAATACTTCGACGAGATCGGCATGGCATGGGTGCTGCCGTCGCCCAACGTGCCGACGCTCGACGCCGCCATCACGTACCCCGGCACGGTGCTCTTCGAGGGCACGAACGTCTCCGAAGGCCGCGGCACCACGAAGCCGTTCGAGCTGCTCGGCGCGCCCTGGGTCACCGACGATAACGCGTTCGCCGACGCGCTCAACCGCCAGAACATTGCCGGCGCGCATTTTCGGGCGCACTCGTTCGAGCCGGTCTTTCACAAGGGCGCCGGCACGACCTGCGGCGGCGTGCAGATGCACATCACCGATCGACGCCAGCTCGCCGCCGTCGAAGCCGGCATGATCGTGATCGACGCGTTCCGCCGCGCCGATCCATCCGCGTTCGCCTGGCGCGAGCCGCCGTACGAGTACGAGTACGTGAAGCCGCCGATCGACATCCTGTTTGGCTCAGACAGGCTGCGCCATGCGCTCGACGCGGGCGTGACGCCCCGTGAGCTCGCGGCAGAATGGCGCGAACCGGTCGCCGCGTTCATGAAAGTGCGCGAACAGTTCCTGCTGTACTGAGGCGCCGCCAGCATGCCACCCACTTCTCCGGATTCCGGCGGCCGATTCGAGCAAAGCCTTCTCATCGAGACGCCGCCGGCGCGGGTCTTCGCGTGCTTCTTCGATCCCAACGCGCTTCGGGCCTGGTGGCAGGCCGCGCGATCGGTCACGACGCCCGTCACGCTCGGCGTCTACGCCGTCGAGTGGCAGACGACGCCGTACCGGGATGATTTGCTCGGCCCGTTGGGCGGAACGTTTTTCGGAACCATTATCGACATCGTTGACGGCCGCGAATTCCAGGTCGCGGACGCGTACTGGGTGCCGCCCGAAGGCGCGCCGCTCGGGCCGATGACGCTCCACGTCCAGTGTCTCGCCGAAGGC